>CAISKH010000109.1 GCA_903885865.1 uncultured Mucilaginibacter sp. | reverse complement strand
GGTTGTTTAAACATGGTTTTTATACCGCTGTTAAAAACAGTATCCGGTATTATGGGATAATAAATTGCGATATTGATAAAATTTAAATCAAATTTGCACGCTTTATTAATAAAATTATAATTATTTCACAAAACTATGGCTACAACTATTTCGGCCGCCGATCAAACTACCCACTTTTTTGAGGATGTATGCAAAAATTTTGATTACGCGGCGCAATTTACCAAACACGATGCCGGTTTATTAGACCAGATAAAATCATGTAACAGCGTTTACCGTTTCCGTTTCCCCATACGCCGGGGAAATGGCTTTGAAGTAATTGACGCCTGGCGCGTTGAGCATTCGCAGCACCAATCGCCAACCAAGGGCGGTATCCGTTATAGTGAAATGGTTAATGAGGACGAAGTAATGGCGCTTGCCGCGCTCATGACCTATAAATGCGCTATTGTTAATGTTCCCTTTGGCGGCGCCAAGGGAGGTATAAAAATAAATCCTAAAAATTACACCGTACAGGAACTGGAGAACATTACCCGCCGGTATACGGTTGAACTCATCAAAAAGAATTTCATAGGCCCAAGCATAGATGTTCCGGCACCCGATTATGGATCGGGTGAGCGGGAAATGAGCTGGATAGCCGACACTTATGCTACCATGAACCCCGGCCAGTTAGACGCTATGGGGGCCGTAACCGGCAAACCTATCGCGCTGCATGGCATAGCGGGCCGCCGCGAAGCTACCGGCAGGGGAGTTGCCATTGCCACCCGCGAATGTGTAAGCATAGCCGAGGATATGCAAAGAATAGGGTTGTTACCGGGTATTTCGGGCAAAAAAGTTATTGTTCAGGGGTTAGGTAATGTGGGCTATTATTCGGCTAAGTACCTTTCAGAATTTGGCGCGTTAATAGTTGGTTTATGCGAATTTGAGGGCGCCATTTATAACGAAGACGGCCTGGATATTGAAGCCGTTTTTCAGCATCGTAAAGCAACCGGATCGATCTTGGGTTATTCGGGCGCAAAAAAGGAATTTAAAAGCACCATGGAAGGTTTGGAACAACCTTGCGATATTTTGGTACCGGCAGCTTTAGAGAACCAAATTACATTGGACAATATAAAAAGCATAAAGGCAAAAATTATCGTTGAAGGCGCCAACGGCCCAACCAGCCCCGAAGCCGAAGCTATATTTTCCCGAATGGGTGGCATAGTTGTTCCTGATATGTATGCCAATGCCGGCGGCGTAACGGTATCCTATTTCGAATGGTTAAAAAACCTGTCGCATGTGGCGTTTGGCCGTATTAACAGGCGTTTCGAAGAAAACTCAAATCTTAACCTGGTAAATATGGTTGAGGGTATTACCGGTGTGGCCCTCACGCCTATGCAGCGTTCAACCATTATAAAAGGCGCCTCAGAACTGGAGCTGGTAAATTCAGGGTTAGAAGATACCATGATCCGTTCGTACCACGAAATAAGAGAAATTTATAAATCTAACGATAAAATAGACACCATGCGCACCGCGGCATTGATAGGCGTTATCAATAAGATCGCGGTATCTTATCAAAATCTGGGTATTTGGCCATAATAACGTCTTAACAACCTGTTATTTCTGAATTAAAAAATTGTAATTTAGGGTTTGGCTTTTTGCCGGCCCTTTTATTATTATGGGCAGGCAACCGGGGGTATATACATAGCGTATTTTAAATACAAACATATTTTTAGGTTATTAAAAAATAAAACAGCCAATTTTTATCGCTAGATAGTAAAAGTGAGAGGATTATACAGGATATTATTGACTTCACTGTTATTGGTGGGTACGCGTGTTTTTGCGCAGTGCCCACCCAATATTGGCTTTGAAACGGGTACATTTGACGGGTGGGTATGCAGTGAAGGAAGTATTAGTTCCACAGGCATTATCGATGTTATTGGTGTTTATCCTGTGAATAACAGGCATACAATGATCAGTGATCCCGCAGCCCTTGACACATTTGGCCATTTCCCTATTCTTTGCCCTAACGGAAGTAAATACTCTGTAAGATTAGGCAATGATATAAACGGGGCCCAGGCAGAGCGCCTGAGTTATCAATTTACCGTACCGCCCGGAAAAGGGTATAGCCTTGTTTTTTATTGCGCGGTTGTTTTGCAAAGCCCGGGGCATCAACCTTACCAGCAACCCAAATTTACCGCTCAAATTTTTGATGTAACCGATAATGTATATATTGATTGCCCTAAATTTGATTTTGTAGCAGCCTATAATGTACCCGGTTTTCAAAAATCAGACCGAACTTTACCTGTAGACTCTACGCAAGGCCGCAATTCTTCGCCGGTTGATGTTTATTATAAAGATTGGTCCGCAACAACCATTAATTTGGTGGGTTATGCCGGGAAGCAGGTTCGGCTGGAGTTTACCACAAATGATTGTACGCTTGGCGGCCATTTTGGTTACGCTTACATTGATATTGACGAAGAATGCGAGCAGCCAATTACCGGTAATACTTACTGCGCCGGCCAGCCATCTATTACGTTGCATGCCCCCAAGGGTTTTGATAATTATACCTGGTTTAAAGATGACCTCACTCAAGCCCCTTTGGGCACCGGTGAAACTTTAACCATAACCCCGGCGCCACCCGATCAAAGCAAATACGCTGTTTTAATTACCCCCTTTGCGGGTTTAGGCTGCCCCGATACGATATATACCGTTATTAACCGGATAGATGCCCCTTTTAAATTAAAAGTAGCTGATACCGTATGGGGATGCCGGGGCCCCGGCGCCGACCTCACGGCAGCCGCAGTAACAGCCGGCAGTACAGATGGCATGATCTTTAAATATTTTATAACCCCGGACGCGTCCTTATTAAACCGTATACCTAATCCCAGGTCGGTTAATAATCAGGGTGTGTATTATATAGAGGGTATAAGCCCGCAGGGGTGTACCAATATAGTGCCTGTGCAGGTAATGCTGCGGGAGCAGCCGGTAATTGCAATTACCGATCCGATGCCCATTCAATATCCCCAAACGGTCGATCTCTCGAAAGTATATATACCCACGGGCGGGCAAACCTATAGTTACTACAGCGATGCCAAAGCAACAATCCCGCTTCCCAGTAAATATGTTGGGGTTAGCGGCACTTATTATATTAAAGCCGTAAATGGTTTTGGCTGCGAAACTATAACTTATACAAAGGTAGTGGTTAAACCGCCGCCGCCTTACAGTATATCGGCCCCTAATATTTTTACACCTAATAACGATGGCATAAACGATTATTTTTCGGTTAAATTAGATGGTTTTATAACCTTTGGGAGCGTTAGAATATATAACCGATACGGGCAACTGGTGTTTACTGCCAAATCGCAAAATGATCTTTGGGACGGGAACTACAGTGGCCATCCATTGCCGCCGGGAGCGTACTATTGGATATTTGAAGGGACAGATCAGTATTACCACGTCCCCATTAAAAAAGCGTCCTCTATTGCCATTGCCCGGTAGTTAAGAATAATTCTAAATAATATATATCCTTAGTAATAAACATTATTAACTGTACGTTTCGTACTTTTGTAGCCTGGTATTACAAAAATAAACCACAAATGAAAAAATCATCCATATTTGGTCTTGTCGTTATAGCTATTGCTATAGCTGTTATTATAAGCGTATATTCAAACTCAAGCACTTACGGTTCATTTAAAGATGCTCAAAGTACAGAGAGCGAACTGCACGTTGTAGGGCATTTGGATAAACAAAAAAAGCCGTTTTATGATGCCACAAAGAATGCCAACTATTTTTCTTTTTATATGAAAGATAATAAAGGCGAAGAATGTAAAGTAATATTCACCGGCACGGAACCTCAGGATTTTGAACGTTCGGAACAAATTGTTTTAACCGGGGCAATGAAGGGCCACGAGTTTCACGCTTCAAGTATATTAATGAAATGCCCGTCTAAATATACCAATAACAAGGTAGAGATCACAGAATTCAAGGCAAAACAAGCCAGTATATAACAATAAACTATTTAATGGATACAGCTTTTAAAGGCGAACACCTTTTACTTGGCCACCTGGGCCAGTTTTTTACTATCCTGGCATTTGGCTCGGCCCTGTTATCGGCAATAAGTTATTATTTTGCCACAACCAATAAATTTGATAATTCGTGGAAACGGCTGGGACGTATAGGTTATTATATCAATACTGCTTCGGTAGTAGGTATTGGCGTTTGTTTGTATTACATTATTTTAAACCATCTTTTTGAATATTATTACGCCTGGGAACACTCGTCGAGGGCGTTACCTATACATTTTATAATCTCCAGTTTTTGGGATGGGCAGGAAGGCAGTTTTTGGTTGTGGACGTTCTGGCAGGCGGTATTAGGTAACGTTTTAATATGGCGCGCCAAATCATGGGAAACTTCGGTAATGGCGGTAGTAGCCTTATCACAGGCCATATTAGCCACTATGCTGATAGGGGTTGATATTTTCGGCCAGCGTATAGGTACATCGCCATTTATTTTGCTGCGCGATGCGGTCGATTTGAAGGAGTCGGCACCTATATTCGCTGCCAGGCCTGAGCTATACCATAACTATTTAAGCTATATTAAGGATGGCAACGGGATGAACCCGTTACTGCAAAACTATTGGATGGTTATACATCCGCCTACCTTGTTTTTGGGCTTTGCATCAATGGTTGTGCCCTTTGCTTATGCCATCGCCGGCCTTTGGCAAAAACGCTATACCGAATGGATAAAACCTGCCATACCTTATTCGCTTTTCGCCATGATGGTCTTGGGTACAGGTATTATTATGGGCGCGTTTTGGGCTTATGAGTCGCTGTCCTTCGGCGGCTTTTGGGCGTGGGACCCCGTAGAGAACGCTTCAATTATCCCCTGGCTGATACTGGTTGGTGCGGTTCACGTAATGATCGTTTATAAAAATACCGGCCATTCGTATTTTACAGCAACCGCTTTGGTTTTAACCAGTTTTGTACTGGTGCTTTACGCATCTTTCCTTACCAGGAGCGGGATTTTGGGCGATACTTCTGTGCATGCCTTTACAGACGCAGGCATGTTTTGGCACCTGGTTGCCGACGTGGTTATATTTTTAACGTTAGCCGTTGTTTTATTGATCATTCGCTGGAAAGAACTGCCCCATACCAAAAAAGACGAAGAAACCTATTCGCGCGAGTTTTGGATGTTTGTAGGCGCTGTGTTTTTAAGCCTTTCCTGCTTTCATTTGGTTGTTGTATCATCTATCCCGGTTTGGAACGCCATGTTTGGCACCCATATGGCCCCCCCAACCGACCCGGTAAAGCATTATAATATTGTGCAGGCTTCGTTCGCGGTGGTAGTTACCCTGTTAACGGGCTTTACCCAGTTTTTGAAGTATAAAAAAACAGCTATAACCAAGTTTTTGGCTACCACCATTGTTTACCTGGCTTTGGCGGCTTTAATAGCGGGCGTTATTGTATATGTAACCGGCGTTTATAAACTGCAATTTGTTTTTATACTCATTATGGTAGGTGCCGTTTACTCTATACTATCTAACGGTAAAGTATTAATTGACGCGCTGAAAGGTAAATTTAAACTGGCCGGATCGGCGGTAGCGCATATTGGTTTTGGGCTCATTATGGTGGGCGCGTTAATTTCGGCGGGAACCAGCAAGGTAATATCAGAAAATAACACCGGCGAACAATTCTCTGACGATTTTGTGAAAGCAAAGAATAACCCGAAAGAAAATATCATCCTGTACAAAAATGAGCCTGTGAAAATGGGTAAATATTTGGTAACTTATGTGGGCGATTCTATTGCCCCGCCAAATCATTATTTTAAGGTAGATTATAAGGTTATGGATAGCGCGGGCAAGGTTACCCAGGAATTTATGTTAAGACCAAATGCCCAGGCTAATTTAAAAATGGGCTTAATATCATCGCCTGATACAAGGCATTACTTATTTAGCGACCTGTATACACACGTAACATATTCAAACGCGATAACCATCGGCGAGGGCACACCTGAAGCAGCGCATGACGAGGCCGAAGACGATAAAAACTATGATGCTCCGGTAGCTTATGAAGTTACTCCCGGCGATACAATCCGTTTCAGGGACGGGTATATGGTATTAGATAGCATAGGCAAAATGGACCATATACAGGATATAACCGTGACGGATAAGGACCTGGCCATAGGCGCCAAATTGCGTATTGTATCGCATAATAAAACTTACCATGCTGAGCCTGTTTATATGATAAGAAGCAACAACGCCTTTGATTTTTCCCGTAAGGTGGATGATGCAGGCTTGAAACTGCGCTTTACCAAAGTATTGCCCCAAAAACATAAAATAGAAATAACCCTTTACCAGCAACCCGAAAGCGCCCGTAAATGGATAGTAATGCGCGCCATACAGTTCCCTGATATTAACTTCCTATGGTCGGGTACTATTATTATGGTTATTGGTATATTGCTGTCTATTTTTAGAAGGAATAAGGAATTAAAGCCTGAATAGCATTCTGAATAAGAAATAACATACATGGGGTGTCATACTGAGGCTCTCGAAGTATGTGCGAGGGTCTTTACGCTCACTCTTCGAGAGCCTCAGAGTGACACCCCTCACACTCACATGATTTAATTTTTGCTTATGCGCATCACACTAATCGGTTCCGGCAATGTAGCCACACACCTGGCAGCCGCGTTTAAAAACGCAGGGCATAACATTGTGCAGGTGTATAGCCGCAGCCTTCAAAACGCCGCCTTACTGGCCTACCATGTAAAAGCCGAACCGATAGACGACCTGCAAAACATTAACCCCGAAACCGACCTGTTTATCATCGCTGTTAAGGATGAGGCCATAGGCGGAATTGCCGAACAATTAGCCAAATACCAACAACTAAAGGTACACACATCAGGCGCTGTAAGTATGTATACACTGCTGGCATTTTCTGATAACGTTGGTATATTCTATCCCCTGCAAACATTTAGCAAAACAAAAGAAGTTGATCTCAGAAATGTACCGATCTGTATTGAGGGCGCTAACGAAAGCATCACCAAAAATTTAGAACACCTGGCGCAAACCATCAGCAATAAAGTTTACCGGATCGACAGCGACCAGCGCAAAATATTGCATTTGGCTGCTGTATTTGCCAATAACTTTCCCAACTACTTATATACTGTCGCGCAGCAAATTCTGGCTAAAAATCAACTTGATTTTGAGTTGATTCGGCCAATCATACTGGAAACCGCCCAAAAAGTGCAGGACGGGCTGCCCGCCTCCATGCAAACCGGACCGGCTATCCGCAAGGATGAAACTACAATGGACAAACACCTGCAACTGCTTAAAGATGAGCCCACTTTACAGGAACTTTATAGGTTGTTAAGTCAGGGTATTATCAAATTGGATAATACCGGGCAACGCGACAAGTAATTTTGTTACTTTTGCCGAAATGAATATTTTTAAAGTAAAGATTAACTTTGAAGAAAAGGAGCATGATTCTGTTGAGTTGCCCATCGCCGAAGGAGAATCTGTGCTTGATGTATGCCTGGAAAACGGTATCGAGCTGCAGCATAATTGCGGCGGGGTTTGCGGTTGCAGCACCTGCCATATCTATGTAAATAAAGGAATGGATAATATCCAGGAAATTTCTGATAAGGAAGAGGATTTTATTGACAGGGCTGTAAACCCGCGCATTAATTCGAGGCTGGGTTGCCAGTGTATAATAATTGATGGCGATATTGAAGTTACCCTGCCGGATCAGTCGCAATTTTTGGGACATTGATAGGTTGTACGTATTACGTTTGACGTTATACGTTTTATATTGATAAATTACACGTACCACGTATAACATAAACAAATGACAGACAATAAATTTACCCTGCCTATTAACTGGAGCGATCATGAAGATATTGCCATGGAGCTTTATGAAAAATTTGGCGATGATTTTAACGAATCGAAAATATACCGAATTCGCTTTACCGATCTGTTAGAGTGGGTACTTGAACTGCCAAATTTTGCCGGTACACGCGCCGAATCAACAGAAGGGCATTTGGAGCAGATACAATCGGCCTGGGTTTATGAATGGCGGGATAATCAGTAATTTTAGTTTGCAGTTTTGAGTGGGCAGTTTGCAGTGGGTAAGTAATTCGATAAAGTATATTGCATAGATAATTAATTTTTAAATGGAAAATTCAGGTAACCATGAAACGAATGATGACAATATTATCATTACAGAAGAAATGGAAGATATGGGTTTATTAAAAATGATGATGGAGGTAGACCGTAACGAAAAGGCAACCCGTGAAGAAGTTATGAAAAAACTTAGTTAATCCTCAATAATATAATTAATGCCAACTGCAAACTAAAAACTGCCAACTGAATCAGTGAAATCAATTTAAAAAAATCAGTGTAATCAAATAAATGGAATCATTTCTTAATAAACTAAAAGATATTACCACTTTTATTTTTGATGTGGACGGTGTATTGACGGATGGTTCTGTATTTATTACTGATACCGGCGAGCAGAGCCGCGCGTTTAATATTAAGGACGGATATGCGTTGCAACTGGCCGTAAAATGCGGGTATAATGTTTGCGCCATTTCGGGCAGCCGCTCAAAAACGGCTATCTACCGGTTAAACAGTTTGGGCGTAACCGATGTGTTTATCGGTGCCCATGTAAAGGCCAATAAGTTTAAAGATTACCTGGAAGCAAAAAGCATCATCGCCACCAACGTTTTATTTATGGGCGATGATATACCCGACCTGGC
>CAISKH010000108.1 GCA_903885865.1 uncultured Mucilaginibacter sp. | reverse complement strand
TCAGACGAAACATCGGCATTGTCTGATTCTTTCCAGGATGGCCTGCTGGATGCCCCGGTTTATACCCGCCCCGCCGACTGGAACGGCCATAAAGTGCCCGATATTTTACTAAGCGGCAATACCCCCGAAATTGAAAAATGGCGCTTTGAACAGGCGGTAGAGCGGACTAAAACCCGCAGGCCCGATTTGCTGGAGTAAAAAATTGTACATTTAGGTTGCAACGTTATGCAATAATTGCATTATACCCGTGCAACCATGAACGCCGAACAGGAAAAAGACCTTATTGAACAATGCCATAAAAACCCGGCAGCATTCGGGCAGGTGTTTGATAATTGGTACCCGGCCATTTTTGCCTATGTTTTCAGGCGCACTGCCGACTATGACCTTTCAAAAGATATTGCTGCCGAAACATTTTTAAAAGCTTTTCTTAAAATAAACAGTTTTCAATGGCGGGGCATTAGTATTTCGGCATGGTTATACCGTATTGCCGGTAACGAGCTCAACCAATATTACCGCCGTGACAAATACAAACCGCGGTCGTTACAGCAACTACTGGAAAACCCCCAGATGGAAAAACTGCTGCATTACCCCGCTGATGATGAACGCGGGATAATGGAACAGGAACTAAAAGCGCATAACGATTATAATTTGATCAGGAGAAATATGCTCAGCCTGGATATTAAGTACCAGGAAGTTATAGCCCTGCGTTATTTTGAACAAAAATCAATTAGCGACATAGGGCTGATATTAGATAAAAATGAGGGCACGGTGAAGTCGCTCATATCGCGCGGATTAGAAAAACTGCGCAATATGCTTTAACACTGCAACCAAAACAGAATTTTGCATTATAAGAATAATTAACATGAAAGATAAAGACGAATTTTTAAAGCAAATGGAAGACCTTAAAGTACCCGGTGTTGATACTGCCCCCCATCAGCAAAAAGTGAAAATGACTATTATGAATGCTGATCGTTCGGCAGCATTAGGTGTATGGCTTATTGTAGTGCCCTGCTATTTTTTGTTTTGTGTATTTATGTACTATTCTTTCCATCTGCATACCGGCCTGTTCCGGGCGATGTCTGATCTGATGGCTGGAATGGATAAAAACCCGTTTCTTAAATATGCTTCGCCTATATTACTGGTGGGCCTGCCCATAGTGAGTATAATTATTAACAAACTGGCCATTTTGCATGTGCATTATAGAAAAGCAGAACAAGGCATACCGGGCGAATTATTGGTCACAGTTAAACTTAGGTTCTGGAATGTAGTGTTAATACTCGTAAGCCTGGGCATAGTGTGTATTTTTATTCTGTATGCTATTACCGAAAACTTAACTTTAAAAAATTAAAACAATGAAACTAAACTGGTTTACACGAAAAGGGATAATTTACTGGCCGGTATCTGCAATAGGATGGATAATACTCGTCTTGACCATTGCCTATTCTGTATATACTTTTATTGATATTGACAGCCGTTCGCATTCAAATAGTGATACGCTGATCAATTTTGTATTTAGCTTGCTGATAATAGGGTTGGTGTACACCATTATAGCCTATTTTACCGAGGCAAAGCCCCGAAATCCATCACCGGGAGAGTAATAAATTACAGGTGTTTTACTGACAGATAAGAAAAAGTTAAATTTTTAAAACAGACTTTTTATTATCGAAAATAATCCCTATAATTGCAATCCGATTTTTACGGGTTAAAAATCGCTTTTAGAGCTTAAAATCATGGATTTAGTAAAATTTGTAGAAGAGCAAACAGTAACAATTAACAAGTTTCCGGCTTTTAAGGCGGGCGATACTGTAAGCGTACATTATAAAATAAGGGAAGGAAACAAAGAACGTATCCAGGTTTACCAGGGTGTGGTTATCCAACGCAACAGTGCAGGTGTTTCAGAAACCTTCACCGTTCGTAAAGTTTCAAACGGTATTGGTGTTGAACGTATTTTCCCTGCCAACTCGCCAAATATTGATAAAGTAGAAGTAAACAGCCACGGTAAAGTACGCCGCGCTAAACTATACTACCTGCGCGAACTTACCGGTAAGGCGGCGCGCATAAAATCAAAGAGAGTTTAACTATAAATAGTATTTATAACAAGCCTTCCTGCTAAACAGGAGGGTTTTTTTATGCCCTTTTAAAAGAAAAGTGTAATTTTTTTTTTATTGCAGGTTAATTTTATAAATTTGATTGATTGAAGATTATATATTAGTCTCATCTTCAGTTCAAACGGTTGGCTGATCTTCTACCTTATTTAAAAATAGTGTGCTTACATTAAT
>CAISKH010000107.1 GCA_903885865.1 uncultured Mucilaginibacter sp. | reverse complement strand
AGGGCAGTACAATTTCCTCGTATACCTCTTTAGCACCGGTGCCGGTTATATCGTGATTGCCTTTTATGGCAAGAAACGGCAGATTGAATTGCTGCTGATCCACATAGTTTATCAACTCGTTGGTTTGTATGGTTGCCAACTCTTTTGAACCGCAGAGCCCTTCTACAAAATCGCCTATCTGCAAAATAAATTTTGAATTTGTTTCTTGTGCGCATTCCTTCGATACCTTCATTAAGCCTGAAAGGTTATCCCTCGTAATGCGCGAGTAATTCTCGATCTGCCCGATATCATTGGGGTATTTTTCTTTCAGGTAATTCATGTCGTGGTGCATTAATTTGTCGAAATGCAAATCGCCCAGCAGCATAAAATTAAAATCATTATTTGGCGCTGTCGCCAATTTTTTAGCCCAGCCGCTAAACGGTAACGCGCTGCCTACAATGGACAGGTATTGGATAAATCTTCTTCTTTTCATCGCCTTATAATATGGTTACACAAAATAAGAAAGAAATATTATCTTTATCCTATGCTTCGCAAACCAATTGGCAAATATATCTTAATAACAGGCCTTATGGGGGCTTTACTAATAAGCTCCGCTTATTTATATAAGGTTGGCGAGGTAATTCAAATTGATATAAACCATATTTTAAACACCCGGTCGGTAACCACGTTAACCAAAGGCGAGCTAATTACCTGGACAAATGGCATTGACAAGCAGAACGGCTATCTGACCATGGCCGCCGCGAAATTTAAAGGCGATACCGACCCACATGCCTTGCCGGATGACCCGTTAATTGCGGCAAATGAGCACCATCCCGCCATTTTATTGCATTATGCCAATGATGAAGGTGTAAAATATCAGACACGATACCTGTCAGACACCGGTTCATTTATTATTAAGGTCCCCGCTAATAAATACAGCGGCCTGTATTTAAGCCTCACCAGTGCTTACGGCGATTCGAAGCTGCAATTTGACCTGATGTATAAAGACGGAACCGAAGTAAAAAACGTTGTTTTACCCGACTGGTTCAAGGATGTGCCGGATAACGACCCTGATTTTAGTTACGTGGTGCATAATATGGGCAAATGGGGCAATAAAAATACGCTGACCGAAAAAGATCATCACAATATCCACGCGCTGAATATTCATCCTAATGCCGCGCGGGTGCTTACGGCTGTGAAATTGGGGAACCTATCGAAAACTTATATACTATTTTGGGCGGCGACGGGGGTGATCAAGTAGGTAACCCGTAGATTTTGAAGTTAGGCATTAATAAGCCAGGTATTCTGTAAATATCTGCTGCATAAAAGCCTCGCCGTGTAACAGGGTTTCATCTGTAAGAGCCTTATCTGCATTTTTATTTCTTACATAGATGGTTTGTTTGCCGGTGCTATCATAAGATATCGCCTGCCCGGGCAACATAAAACCAAAGCCGTTGTCCCAGTCAAAGAAAGCAAATTCTACCGTGTAGGGGTTTAGCAGGTTTTTTGACCACTTAAATTTTTGCTGCGATATATTTAACTGCGCCAATATTGTTGCGGCAATATCCGTTTGGTTGCCTAATTTGTTTACCTGCGTACCACGGTATTGGGGCTTGACGGCCCCGCCAAAAAACAACAGCGGAATATGATATTTCGCAGGGTCGTATGCAGCTGATGTTTGTTTGGGTAAGCGATGCCCATGATCGGCCACCAAAATAAATAGCGTGTTTTTATACCAGCTATTTTTTTTAGCTTCTTCAAAATAGGCATTCAGGCATGAATCAGTAAACCAGGTTGTGCTCCTGAACATATTGGGCAGATCGTCGCCCTGGAAATGTTGCTTAACGGGTAATACAAACGGCTCATGGTTGCTTAAAGTTTGTATCAACGAAAAGAAGGGTTTGGTTTGCTTGTCCAGGTAATCAATATGT
>CAISKH010000106.1 GCA_903885865.1 uncultured Mucilaginibacter sp. | reverse complement strand
TTTCGGGGGTGTTTTCTTTAAATGCTACGAAAGGCGAAACCTCCTTATCGAAATATTTAACCTGTTCGTTTCCTTTAGCAAGATGTTTGTTGCCGGAGGTCAAAGCGCTCCAGGCAGGGTTATCCAATACGTGTTCCATGAATGGCAAACCTATTTACTATTTTTCATTTAGTAAAATTGTCAACTCCTCCGTTACCTTTTGGGCCAGCGCGGTATAACCTGCTGCAAGCGGGTGGGCGCCATCACCGCCCTGGTAATATTCGGGGTGGTCAACAACAACTGCCCAAAGGTCATCTACCCTGATATCTTTTTGCGCGGTTACATAATCAAGCGCTATTTTATTTCTTTCTTTTATGCGTTCAATATTCGAAGAAAATATTTTGGCATCGGCCCGGGTATGCAGGGGTGTAGTGGTTGCCCAAATCAGTTTAGCGCCGGGCGCGTTTTTACGAATAGCTTTTACAAACCCGGGAAATGCCGCCTTATATTCTTCTTCTGTATAGCCAAATCCGTGCAGGCCGTTATTAAACTGCACGATATCAAACTTAGCATAACTCATTACCAGGTCTATCTCCTTTTTTAATGCCGGGTCGCAAATGCTTTTTGAGGTAGCCAGGCGGGCCACGTATGCTTTTCCTTCCAACAGCTTCACCACTTCGGGGTAATAGCCCCGGGTAATTGAGTTTCCTATCAGGAGTATCCGGGGCAACGCCGTATCATTATTGTTAGGCATAAAAACATCCAGCCATTCTGTACCTTCTCTTATGGGCTTTTGCTCTTGTGCCTTTGCAGCTATTGCAAATGTTAGTACTATCAGGGCAATTAAACCTGTGCAAAATAAATTTTTAGCCTTCATTTTAGTTTTTTATGTAATGTTAAATAAAATAAACCATCGAACCGTGCCTCCTTATTATTCACTTTCCTTTTTACCGTTTTCATCTCTTTCTACAATAATAGTGCATTCACTAATTACAGCTGCAATAGCGCCTATGGCCGCCATTACCGGTAAAAGTAAGGCGCCTACCACGCCAATAGTTAAGGGGAACGACGCCACCTCTTTGCCGGCCTTATCGGCAATAGTGATCTTTGTTACGTTCCCTTCTGCTATTAGTTCTTTAACTTTTTAAGCAGGCTTTCGCCGTTGATGGAAAAAAATTCCTTGCTGGCCATAAAATATTTGTTTGAAATTTATTAATGAAGATAATCATTTATAAATTAAAACTTCTGCAAACCATTTCATACAATTTTAGTTTACTTCTGTATGGAAACCAACAGGCTGTCAAACAAACTTGCAAAAGCGTTAAATAACCAAATGACTAACGAGGCGCATAACGCGCAGATCTTCCTTGCGTATGCCTCATGGATAAGCGATAAGGGGTATGAAGGTATCGCCAATTTTCTCTTCAGGCATGCCAATGAGGAGCGCAACCACATGATGAAGATATTGGAATACATTTTAAAAAGAGGCGCGAAAGTAACCATAGCGGCAATCCCTGCGCCCGGTCCCGACCCGGTTAGCATAAATGATTGCTTCGAGAAAATATTTAAATCGGAAGTGGAAAATACGGCTAATATTTATAACATAGTTAACCTGAGTATGGCTGAAAAAGACTGGGCAACCTGGAATTTTATGCAATGGTTTGTAAAAGAGCAAACTGAAGAAGAAACCCTGGCGCTCGACCTGTTGGCAAAAATAAAAGTTGCCGGTGGCGCGAATGCCAAAGCCGACGCACTTTATACGCTGGATAAGGATTTGGCGGACACTCCCGATGACGCAAAACTGGCACAGGATGTAACCGTTGACAATCCGTAACATATTCTAATGCCCTGTTAAGGCTATTTATTTTATCGCCCTTTGCAAAAAATCTGCATAAAACCGTTAAATTGGCTGCCCTTACCAATTAACCACGATGAAACCAATCCGCTTTTGTTTGGCAATATTATTTGCCTTATCAGGTGCTGCCGCGTTTGCGCAGGTGCCCGGCCTTGTTAAATATGTAAATCCATTAGCCGGTACGGCAACGGCAACCACCCCATCTGCTTTAAAGCATGGCGATGTACTGGCCAATTTTGCCAATACTGCCCCATCGGTTTGTACGCCCTTTGCCATGACGCAATGGATGCCGCAAACCAATGCCGCCGAAAAGAAATGTATCC
>CAISKH010000105.1 GCA_903885865.1 uncultured Mucilaginibacter sp. | reverse complement strand
TTTGCCGTGGGCCGTATAGCTCACAAAGCCTTTTGCTTCCAGTATCCTGATAATGGTAGATACCGTGTTGTATGCAGGCAACGGCTCGGGTAATTTAGCCATCACATCTTTTACAAAACCCTTTTTTAACTGCCAGAGTATCTGCATCAATTGTTCCTCGGAACGGGTCAGTTCTTTAATTTCCATTGTTTGGTGGGTATTTGAAATTGATTTGGGTATTAACTAAACGAATATATTAGTTATAATTTAATTATACAACTATTTTGTTAGTTTTATTTAAATTAATTTTTTTTAGCACCTTCGTTTTCTTTCCCGTAACCTGAATTAATAATGGATATAACTTTTCACGGCGCCGCCCGCAATGTAACCGGCAGCAAGCACCTCATACATTTACAAAATGGTACCAGCATTTTATTGGATTGCGGTATGTTCCAGGGTATGGGCGAAAATACAGAGAACCTGAACGAGCATTTCGGGTTTAACCCCAAAAAGGTAGATTATCTCATTTTATCGCACGCGCATATTGATCATTGCGGACTTATTCCGCGCCTGGTAGCCGAAGGGTTTAACGGGCAAATATTTTGCACATCGGCCACGCTCGACCTTACCCGGATATTATTGATGGATTCGGCCCACATACAGATGAGCGACGTTGCTTACAGCAACAAACACCGGGCAAGAAAGGGCCTGCAGTTGTTAACGCCGTTATACGATGAGGAACAGGCAATGGAAGCAATGCGCTTATTTAAAATTGTAGAATACAATGAGGAATACGCGATAACGCCGGATGTAAAATTTCATTTTAGCGATGTGGGGCATATATTAGGCAGCTGCGCGGTGCATTTGGTTATACAGGAAAACGGTAAAGACACGCATATAACCTTTAGCGGCGATGTAGGGCGGTATGGCGATCTGCTGTTAAAAAGTCCGCAAACATTCCCGCAGGCGGATTATATTTTATTGGAATCAACCTATGGCGATTCGCTGCATAAACAACTGGAACCTATTGCCGACGATCTGCTCGCGGTGATTAAACAAACCTGCCTGGTAAAAAAAGGCAAAGTTATTATACCGGCCTTTAGCGTTGGGCGTACGCAGGAACTATTGTACGCCCTTAATTCGCTGGAGCTAAAAGGCATATTGCCGGATGTACAATATTATGTTGACAGCCCTTTATCAGAAAAAGCTACGCAGGTATTAAAGGATCATCCCGAAGTTTACAACAAAACAGTTAGCGAACTTTTAAAAACCGATGCCGACCCGTTTGCTTTTAAAGGCTTGCGGTTTGTGGAATCAACAGAAGAATCTATCGCTTTAAATTCCGACCCGCGACCCTGCGTTATTATCTCGGCATCGGGTATGGCCGAGGCGGGGCGGGTAAAGCATCATATAAAAAATAATATCGGCAACGAGAAAACCACTATTTTAATTGTGGGTTATTGCGAGCCTAATTCGCTTGGCGGCCATTTGTTACGAGGCGACCAGGAAGTGTGGATATACGGTGAGCAATTTGAAGTAAAGGCCGAAGTACGTTCCATAAAATCAATGAGCGCCCATGGCGATTACGAGGACCTGCTGCACTTTTTAAAATGCCAGGACCCGAAAAAGATCAGGAAATTATTCCTGGTTCACGGCGAATACGAAGTGCAGCAGCATTTTGCCAAAACGCTGAATGTTAATGGATTTTTAAATGTCGAGATACCTTACCAGCATCAAAATATTGTATTGGAATAATAAGGGGTGACCCCCGGCCCGCATTTAAACTAACGTTTGAGATAGTTTAATATATTTGTAGATGCTCGTCACCGAATCTGCGCTAAGAAGCTTTACTCAAAATATTTTCCTGGCCATGGGCTGCAACGCGGAACACGCCGCCTTAGCAACCGATGTACTTTTACTGGCCGATCTTCGTGGTATTGATTCGCACGGCGTTGCGCGGCTAACGGGTTATATCCGCCTCTGGGAGAAACACCGCATTAACCCAACACCCAACATACAAATAGTACACGAAACACCCACCACTGCCACTATTGACGGCGACGCGGGCTTAGGGCTGGTAGTGGCGCCTTATGCCATGCAGGTTGCCATAAAAAAGGCCGAACTATATGGCTCGGGCTGGGTAGCTATCCGCAATTCCAATCATTTTGGCATTGCGGGTTACCACGCACTGATGGCGGTTGAAAAAGATATGATAGGTTTTGCCATGACCAATGCCAGTCCGCTGGTATCACCCACCTTTTCTAACGAGCGTATGCTGGGTACCAACCCCATGTGCTACGCTTTCCCTGCAGGAAAATACCCGCCGGTTGTGGTTGATATGGCTACCTCGGCTGCCGC
>CAISKH010000104.1 GCA_903885865.1 uncultured Mucilaginibacter sp. | reverse complement strand
TTGCTATCATAAAATCATTTTTTTTAATAAAGTCGTGCAAGTTACAATGTAATTGGCTGTATGTTTAATTGCCACCTATTTTTTACAGTTTATTTCCTTTGTCTGTGTCACCACAGGCAACTATGCGCTATGCTGTTCGCTTGTGGTTAGGTGGATACTGATAAAAAACGATACCTTAGTATTTCTTAACCACGATCCATGTCAATCTCAACTTATCGCAACGTCATTGTTCAAAGCTTCATTTTTTTTATAACCGGTTTAGCTGGTTGCCGGTATGTGGTTGCGGATAAAATAGTCTCAGATAAAAAAACGGATTCCGTTACCAAATTGGCTATTCATTACCTAAATGAAAATAAACCCGATAGCCTATACCAGTTAACCGGCGAAAGAACCAGAAAACATATCACGGCAACTTTGTTGGCCAGTTTTACCAAAGAGAAACTCCCCTATTTACTGCCTTTAACAAAGGTCAGTTTTATCACCAAAAACGATTCTGTAAGCGTATACAAAGTAGGTGGAAAAATACCGCTCAACTTTTATATCAGCCTGGATAAACTGAACAAGATAGATAAATTCTCTTTACTTCCTTATCAGAAAGAATTGAAAGCGGTTGTTATGAGCGCGGATGAGAAAAGGACAGATGCACTTGCAAGTAAGGTTTTAACCCTTATCAACCGTAAACAAGACGATAGCGCTTATGCGCTGGCCGGCGACCAATTTAAAAGCAAGGTAAATGCAGTTAAGTGGAGAGATTTCGCCGATAACGCAGCTATGTTAACATCGGTTTCACCTTTTTTCCTTAGAAGTAATAAGGGCATTAATGTGTATATCATCCGGTCTTACCAGTTTTCGTTTGGTGACCTCGCCAAAGATGGTAAATTCAACGCCTTCGGCTTTCAGCCTTACCCGGAAAGTGAGGTGAAAACAACAAAAGCTGCAACCGATAATAAACTGGTCACACAGCTGGGTAAGGTTGCAGACAAAATTCTTTCTGCTTATATTCAAACGCAGGGTAATGTTGGCATGAGCGCGGGTGTTTATTATAAGGGTAAAAGTTACTTTTATAATTATGGTGAACGTAAAAAAGGGGGTAACAACCTGCCCGACAATCATACCCTTTACGAAATAGGCTCCATAACAAAAACGTTCACTTCTACGCTGCTTGCCATAGCTGTTAATGAGCAAAAGGTTACGCTTGAAACTTCCATCACTAAATTCCTGCCCGATTCTGTTGCAAGCAATCCCGACCTGAAAAAAATAACTTTTAAAGATCTTGCCAATCATACATCCGGTTTCCCCCGGATGCCCACCAGTTACGAATTGATGGTAACAGATGTTGACCAGCCTTACGGTAATTACGAAATTAATGATATGTTCTCTTTC
Organism: uncultured Mucilaginibacter sp.; assembly: GCA_903885865.1. Lineage (GTDB taxonomy): Bacteria > Bacteroidota > Bacteroidia > Sphingobacteriales > Sphingobacteriaceae > Mucilaginibacter. The sequence continues at coordinate 2,092 of CAISKH010000104.1, read as the reverse complement.
CTGAAGCATTTTAAACAAACACGGCAGCCCGGTGTAAGATCCGAATACAGCAACTTTGGGGTTGGCTTAATGGGTGTATTGCTCGAGAAAATTTATCATAAGCCCTACCCCGAACTCATCCACGACTATATTACCGCACCGCTTAAAATGAATGAGACAATGGCAATGGTTGATACGTTAAAATTCAAAAACGTGGCGCAGGGGTACGGCCAGTTATTTGAGCCTGTTCCCTTTATGAATTTAACCGCCGTACGGTCGGCAGGTATTATAAAAAGTTCAACGACTGATTTGATAACTTATGCAAAGGCACAGCTATCAACTCCCGATGCCGCACTAAACGCGGCCATACAATTAACCCATCAGATCACTTTCGATGACGGAGCTGCCAAAATAGGTTTAAGCTGGGGTTACTCGGCCGATAAAAGCATGATAGGGCATAATGGGGGAACAGTAGGTTATCGCAGCAATATTGGTATAGATCTGAATAAACAAATAGCGGTAGTTATACTCACTAATAATGTAAGCACAGGCGACGCTGTGGGTATAAATTTAATGAAAGCAATACAGGCTATAAAGGTGAATGATTATTTCCCGCTTGAGGTTAAGTGACAGGTTTATCTCCGTTGTCTGTGTCGGCACAGACAACTTTACTTACTTAAAGTTTACAATAGTGAAGTGCAATTACACCGCAGGCAAATGTTTTACTTTCCGCAAATTTTAGTTTAATGGCTTCATTTATGCCTGTAAACAATGGTTTACCCCGGCCTAATATAATCGGATTAACAAAAAGCCAAAACTCGTCAATTAGCCCTAAAGCAAGCAGGGAATTTGAAGCACCCGGACTTCCAAAAATTAAAATATTTTTCCCTCCCTGGTTTTTTATTTTATTAATGTTTTCTGTAAGCTCGTCGCTAATAACTTTTGTGTTGGTTAGCCCGCTTTCGTTCATTGTGGTTGATAAAACAACTTTCGAAACTTTATTATACCAGGCCGAATGTTCTTTGTCGTGTTTGGTTGCGTTTGGTTGTTCGCCCGCTTTTGGCCAATAACTTTGCATCATATCATAAGTTACCCGTCCGTAAAGCGCGGTGTCGGCTGTGTCGGTCATTGTTGCAACAAAGTCAAATAGTTCCTCGTCTAATTTTATCCAGTTCATTTCCCCATTAGGCCCGGCAACAAAACCATCGAGCGAGGCGTGCATAAAAAAAATTAAATTTCTCATAGTTGTTTAGTTTTTGTTGATGCTAAATTACAAAACGGCAAATAAAATAACGGGTAAAATATGGGTAATAACGGGTAAAATAGCGCTAACATGCTGGATTATAATATATTTATATTTGTTTAACCAATTTATACCTGCGCCAGCGGGCTAACCATTTTATTTAACTTTTAATGATGAAACATTTACTCACCCTTATTTTAATTTTCGCCTTTGGCGTGTGTATCGCCCAAAAGCCAGGGAAAATTGACGTCCCGATGGTTTACGTACAGGGCGGCAGTTTCAATATGGGCAGTAATGATGATGGCGACAACGCAAAACCAATACACAAGGTAACGGTAAGCAGTTTTTATATGGGTAGGTATGTGGTAACGGTAGCCGATTTCCGCCAGTTTATTAAGGCCACGGGTTATAAAACAACTGCCGAACAGGACGGCTGGGGCGCTGCAGGCAACAAATTTGTGAAAACAAACGGGGTGACCTGGGAAGATGATAGTTATGGCGTTAAACGTCCGCCCGCGCAGGACAACCATCCGGTACTCTATGTAAGCTGGGATGATGCTACCCGGTATTGCCAATGGTTAAGCGCGCAAACCGGCAAAACCTACCGTTTACCCACCGAAGCCGAATGGGAATATGCTGCCCGTGGCGGCAGTAAAAGCAGGGGCTATACCTATAGTGGCGGTAACGACTTAACAACTGTAGCCTGGGTTAAAGAAAACGCTAACGACCAAAGCAACCCGGTAGGGCAAAAACAGGCCAATGAATTAGGCCTTTACGATATGACCGGCAACGTATGGCAATATTGCCAGGACCGGTATGGTGCCGATTATTACGCAAACAGCCCTGCCGAAAACCCGCAGGGCCCTGCAA
>CAISKH010000103.1 GCA_903885865.1 uncultured Mucilaginibacter sp. | reverse complement strand
TTTTGTCGCGCACGGGGCCGGTTGAGCAAACAACAAGGTATTCACGTCCGTTTGCCTGGTAAACTGCCGGTATACCTGATGGTGTTCTTCCTAATTCTTTATCCCATATAACTTTACCGTTATCTGCATCATAACCATATAAATGGCCATCGCCGCAATTAGCGAATATAATGCCGCTTGCAGTAACTACCATTCCTTTGTTCGATGAGCCACCAGGCATTCCCAGGCCTTTTACCGGCGATTTTGGATCATCACCAAGTGGAATTTTCCATTTCATGGTGCCTTTATTCAGATCGTAAGCTGCAATGCCCGAATATGGCGGGCTCAAAAGGTCAGAGGGACCTGCACCCCAGTTATTTTTTTCTACAAATAAAACTTTTTTACCGGTATAGCCTTCGGGGTAATCTTTCATAACGCCACCTTGTGGCAGGTCGGTTTTTACCGGTCCTGTTTCTACAACCGGGCCATCAATAACTGCGTCGGCTCCCACGCCGCCTCTCCGGCCGCCGCCTGCACCCGCGCCACGTGGTTGTGGTACAAGGTAACTGTATATGGCCGATATAGTAGCATCATCAATATGCGATTGTGAAGGCATTCGGCCCTTGCCCTGGCCTAAAACAGCTTTAAAAGTTTCGGCATCCATACGGTTACCTAAATCAACAAGTGAAACACCTAAATTAGGCAGGCCTGCTTTATCAGCGCCGTGACATGACTGGCAATTTTGTGTATAACCAACTTCACCCCGTACAGCAACCAGCTGGCCCGGTCCTTGTGCTGCGCCTCTAACCAACGCCCCTAAAAATTTAAGCTGATAAAAATTCGATGTTTCCTTGTACAGTACATATACCATCCCTTTACCAGGGTTTGAGGCAGTATTTCCCATGTTTGCGCCACCGGTTGAACCCGGCATAGAAATGGTTTCATATTTATCAGAAAGCGGCTCATAGAGGCCCGATTTTGCAGCAGCTATGCGTGGCAGTATTTTTTCTCTCTCCTCGGGTTTCATATAAGGATTTAAATCAGCTACCGTAACCACATGCCTGTTGAACGGCGGTATTACAGTTGGTATAGGTTGTGTTGGCCATGAGTGTTCATCGGGCATTTCGCTTTTCGGAACAGGGGTTTCTACAATGGGCCATATAGATTTGCCGGTGACCCGGTTTAATACATATAAAAAGCCATTTTTACCAGCCTGCGCTACCGCGTCAATTTTTTTACCATTATGGATTATAGTGATGAGCTGCGGTGCTGCAGTCAGGTCGTAATCCCACAGATCATGGTGTACACATTGGAAGTGCCATAAACGTTTACCTGTGCGGGCATCCAGCGCTAAAATACAATTGCCATATAATCCTTTACCTTCACGATCCGATCCATCATAATCATAAGTGGGGGAACCTAACGGAAAATAAGCGATACCGCGTTTTTCATCAACGGATATCTCACCCCAGGTATTTATGGCACCTACATATTTATAAGCATCCTTTGGCCAGGTATTGTAACCATATTCGCCCGGAAAAGGTATGGTATGAAATATCCATTTTTGTTTACCGGTGATAACATCAAATGCCCTTACGTGTCCGGGTCCTGAAAAAAGATTCTCTCCCGGCGCAGATCCCAT
>CAISKH010000102.1 GCA_903885865.1 uncultured Mucilaginibacter sp. | reverse complement strand
GGGCCCTGTCGCTCGCGTCAGTTTGGGTATAACCCACCACTTCGGCAATAAGGGATAGCATCCAGATATACATTTCGTATACCTTATCGATGCTTAATAATAAGTTCTTTTCCTGCTGACTGACGTTAACCGCGTCTGTTTGATGGTACGCGTATAATGATTGTAATACTTTTACTCTTAAGTGCCTTCTGTTTAACATTGTTGTAAGAACGATTTAGGGGTGATCCTGTTTGTACTAATTTATTTAATAGGATGATTTAACTTTATTTATATCTGCTATCCGCTTTTCAACGATCTTGTTTGCCGCCTGTATGGTAGCTATGTTTTCGGCTTTCGAAAGTTTTAATATGTTGCGTGTAGCCTCATAAATATTTTCAGTAAGCTGTAAGGTACGCTTTTTACTGAAACCCATCAACTCTGAGTAACAATTAATTACACCTCCGGCATTTATTACGTAATCAGGTGCGAATAATATCCCCTTTTCAAGCAATAATTGGCCATGCACAGCTTCATCTTCAAGCTGGTTATTTGCCGACCCTGCAATAATAGCGCATTTAAGTTTATTAATAGTCTGGGTATTAACCGTAGCGCCTAAGGCGCATGGCGAATAAATATCAGCATCAATATCAAAAATACTGTTGTTTGATACAGCCTCGGCACCATATTTTTTTGATACGCGCGCCGTTTGTTCTTCGTTTATATCACTTATATAAACTTTAACATTCTCTTCGCGCAGCAGTTTTACTAAATTTTCGCCTACCTGGCCGATCCCCTGCACAATAACCGATTTGCCGGTTAAACTATCAGTACCAAAAAGCTCTTTTACCGAAGCTTTTATCCCCATAAAAACACCTAAGGCTGATATAGGCGACGGATCGCCGCTGCCGCCCATTGTTTCAGGAACACCGGTAACATACTGGGTTTCCATGCGGATATATTCCATATCGCGCGGGTTGGTACCTACGTCTTCCGCAGTAATAAATTCGCCGTTCAAATTTTTTATAAAACGCCCAAATTTGCGCAGCAGGGCCTCGCTTTTGTCTTTGCGCGAGTCGCCAATTATTACGGCGCTGCCGCCACCCAGGTTAAGCCCCGAGATGGCAGCTTTGTAAGTCATGCTTTTTGATAGGCGCAATACGTCGTCCAGCGCGTCCTCTTCAGTTTTATAGGCCCACATACGCGTGCCGCCCAAAGCAGGCCCTAATGTGGTATCATGAATGGCTATAATGGCTTTTAACCCGGTATCAGGGTCACTGCAGAATACAACTTTTTTATGCCCGTATGCTTCAAGCCTGGTAAAAATAGATCCGATAGAGTCAGTATTAGGCATTAAGTGTTTTTAGGCACTACAAAAGTATATAATTTTTTATAGCAACAAAGAGTTTTGTTTGAGTCCGGAAGTCGGGGAAGTCAGAAAGTCGGGAAGTTTTTAAATTGTTGTTTAGTAAAGTATAGCTGAATTGTATTTTTATCTTTCGGACTTACCGACTTTTCGGACTTTCGGACTACTATTAATTTATATTTGACTAATGAGTATTATCCTTCAAACTCCCCGAATAATTATCCGTGAATTTTTACCTGAAGAACGGGAAATTTATTTAACTCATTTTACCGATGAGCGGGTTGCCCTATACCTGCCCAACCGCAGCAGGGACGAGCGTATAAGTATATTCAATAATGCTTTAAAGCAATATGCCGTTACTAAAACAACGGGCACATGGGGTATGTTTAATAAAATTACCGGCGAATTTATGGGAAGCTGCCTGCTGCGCCCTTTTAATGAAGAGCCCGGAATAGTTGAACTTGGCTATAGTTTTGAGCACAAATATTGGGGGCAGGGCCTTGCAACAGAAATGGCTGTAGCCATGATAACCCATGGCTTATCGGATACCAACGTTACAGAAATTGTTGCGGTTACCATTTTAGAGAACTTAGGGTCGCAGCGCGTGCTTGAAAAAGCCGGGTTAAAGCGTGCCGCTAATTTTATTAGAAATGGAGAAGAATTGGCATTTTACAGGCAAAAATCCACATAAAAATAACTTCGACAGCTCCAGTTTGAACTTCCGGGTCTTCCTTGAAAAATCGATTCCAATAACCTATTTTTGCTTACGGACTTTCGGACTTCCCGGACTTTCGGACTGCTATTCATGAAAGATCTCGCTTACCTCAATAAATTCTTTTACAAGTACCGCTGGCGCCTTATCCCCGGGGTGTTGTTTGTTATTATATCCAATATTTTCAGTGTGCTACCCGCGCAGGTTATTCGCATAGCATTCGACCTGGTTACCGAGAACATAGGTGTTTATCAGCTTTTTTCAGGTTTTAACAGGCAAGCCATGATCTATGAGATATTTGGATCGAGCCTAATGCTGTTTGGCGTTTTGGTGTTGATACTATCGTTAATAAGGGGTTTATTCCTGTTTTTTATGCGGCAAACCATTATTTTAATGTCGCGCCATATTGAGTTCGACCTTAAAAATGAAATATATAACCATTACCAGGCCCTATCGCTGGCGTTTTACCGCCGCCACAATACCGGCGACCTTATGAACCGCGTAACCGAAGATGTAAGCCGGGTGCGTATGTACCTGGGGCCAGGTATTATGTATGCCATAAATACCGTGGTACTATTTGTTTTAGTTATCTATGCCATGCTTACCGTAAATGTAAGACTGGCCGTTTATTCGATATTGCCCATGCCCATATTAGCGGCTATGATCTATTATGTAAGTAATGTGATCAATTTCCGCAGTGAAAAAATACAGGAGCGATTGTCGATTCTTTCAAGCTTTGTTCAGGAAAATTTTTCAGGTATCCGTATAATGAAATCATATGTGCGCGAAAGTTCGGTGCGGCAGAAATTCGCGCTGGAGAGCGAGGATTATAAAACGCATTCCATGGGGCTGGTTAAGGTGCAGGCTTTGTTTTACCCGCTCATGCTGTTATTGGTGGGCGTGAGTAATGTTATTACCATATTTGTTGGCGGCATTGAGGTGATGAAGGGCACCATTACACCCGGTAATATTGCAGAGTTTCTTGTATACCTTAACCTTCTTACTTTCCCGGTAATGGCACTTGGGTGGGTAACGTCGTTAATACAGCGCGCGGCGGCTTCGCAAAAGCGTATCAATGAATTTTTAGACCAGCAGCCCGAGATCATATCGCCCGATACGCCTAAACGGACTATAAACGGGTTAATTGAATTTAAAAATGTTTCCTTCATCTATCCCGACACGGGCATACAGGCACTAAAAAATGTATCGTTCACGGCTAAACCCGGCGAAATGGTGGCGATAATAGGGCGCACCGGGGCGGGCAAATCAACCATCGCTAATTTATTGCTGCGGATGTACGATACCACCGGCGGCGAGATATTAATTGATAATGAACCGGTAAAACACCTTAACCTTGAAGGTTACCGCGCGCAAATAGGGGTTGTACCACAGGAAGTTTTCCTTTTTTCGGATACCATTGCCAATAATATCGCTTTCAGCGCCGATGTGCTGGATATGCCAACCGTTGAGCAGGCCGCTAAAGATGCCGCCGTGTACGATAATATTAAAGAACTGGAGAATGGCTTTGAAACTTTAATTGGCGAGCGCGGCATAACGTTGTCGGGCGGACAAAAGCAACGGGTATCAATAGCCCGGGCCATTGTTAAGCATCCGCAGATATTGGTTTTTGATGATTGCCTCTCGGCAGTTGATACCCGCACCGAGGAAGAAATATTACATAACCTCGGACATATTATGCAGGGTAAAACAAATATTATTATCGCTCACCGCATATCAACCATAAAAAACGCCGATAAAATATTGGTTATGGGTAATGGCGAAATTATTGAACAGGGTACCCATGAATACCTTATGCAGAAAAAAGGAACTTACTTTGAATTGTATGAAATGCAATTATTGGAGGAAGAAGTGTCTGAAAATTAAAAAAAATATACGCTACATTTATATATAAACTTTTAAAAAAGGTTAATAATATTTGTTTTAATACTTGCATTTTCAAAAATTATTTATATTTATGCCTAACTAAACTAAACTATAACAATTTTTATATGGGAGATTTTGACAACAGAGAGCGCGAAGAGGTTTTTTCAAAGAAGGTAAGAGCGGGTAAAAGAACTTATTTTTTTGATGTAAAGGCAACACGGTCAAACGATTATTATGTTACTATTACGGAAAGCAAAAAAAGGCTGGAAGACGGTGTTTTTATAAAACACAAAATATTTTTATACAAAGAAGATTTCGAAAAATTTGTTGAAGGGCTGAACGGAACTATTGATTACATTAAAGAGAACCAGGAAGTTGTTGAAAAACGCTACGAATTTATTGATGCCCCCGAAGCTGCAAAAACTACGGCAGATGATGATTTTTCATTTGATATCTAAGACCTGATTAAACCAAATATAAACCTAAAGACCTGCTGTTTGGCAGGTCTTTTTTTATAGTATTTTTAACCGTTCAATTTAATATATGCTATTCTTGGACACCACGGCAAAGGCTATTATTATGCAAATAATCAATAAGGTATAAATTGCTACCGTACAAATCAATACAATGCCTTTTAATTTAAAGAATGCATGTAATTCATTAAACGCGCTGCTTACCTGTAGGGTGTCTTTAAATTCAATGGCCTGTTTTATTCCGGTGCCAAACCGGTACAGTTTTAGCGAAATAAAAAAATACACGATTGCTAAACCTATATAAATAAGCCATATCAACCAACCCAATAATGCATGTTGCCCCATCATAGGATATGGATGCATCATGGAATAGGGTTGAATCATCGGATGAGGATGCATCATAGGATTAAAATGTGGGCTGTACATATAAGAGGGTTGCCTATACTGGAAAATCATTGACATTATTGAACCTAAAAAAAACCGGACCAGCAATAAAAAGCCGGCGCCTATAAAGCCCATAACGCCTAAAAACCTGGCCCATTTACCCGATTCATATAAGTAATATTGCGCTTCGCTGGTTAATATTACCTGCGGTTCAGGTATTGGTGTTGGTTGTTCTTCATTTTCAGTTGGTTCCATTGTTTTAAGTTTAGGTTATATAAAGATATAAACTATTTGATCAAACAATGGAAAATTATCAAATCGGGTAAAGCACCATTTTATCCGTCATTTAACGGGGTGCAAAACATGCCCAATACGGCCAAAAATTATCATCGCAATATTGAAATAAATAACCAGCCCGGTCACATCAACCAAAGTGGCAACAAATGGAGCCGACGACGTCGCTGGGTCAAAACCCAGCCTTTTTAATACCAGCGGAAGCATAGAGCCCGCTAACGAACCCCACAACACCACCCCAATTAATGAGCAACCAACCGTAAACGCCATCAATAACCAATGTGCGCCATAAACGTCACTAAATGTTGTCCAGAGCGACACTCGTAAAAATCCTATTATACCCAATATTACACCCAAAAATAATCCCGAAATAATCTCGCGCCGCATAACCCGCCACCAATCAATAAGCCTTACTTCTCCTAATGCCATTGCCTGTATAATTAATGTTGACGCCTGCGAGCCGCTATTACCTCCGCTTGAAATGATAAGCGGTACAAAATAAGCCAGCATGGTGAGTTGGGCTAACTCTATTCCGTACGATTGCATGGCAGATGTAGTGAGCATTTCGCTTAAAAATAAAATAATGAGCCAGCCAACCCGCTTTTTTACCAGCCTGAATAAATTAATATCCAGGTAAGGTTCGTCCAGCGCTTCGGTACCACCGATTTTTTGAATATCCTCGGTATATTCCTCGTTGGCTATCCACAATATATCATCAACTGTAACAATACCTAATAGTATATCCTCTTTATCAGTAACGGGCAATGCCGTACGGTTATTCATCCTGAATACGTTGATTGCTTCCTCCTGCGGGTCGGTTGCCTTTAAAGCTACCAGCCTGCCGTCCATTAACTGGCTTATCTTAGTATCAGGGTCAACCAATAGTATTTCGCGGATACGGATATCGTCCAGCAAAACACCCTTATCACCTAATACATAAATTACATCAATGGTCTCGGAGTTTTTACCAAACTCGCGGATATGGGCAAGTACCCGGTTAACATCCCAGCTCTTTTTAACGGCTATATAGTCGGGTGTCATCAAACGGCCAACGCTATCCTCGGCATATCCCAACAGCGATAATGCCTCTTTGCGGTCAGCTGGTGATAGATGTAATATCAGCGCTTTAACCGCGTCGCCATGCAATTCGCTGAATAACGAGGTACGGTCATCAGGCGGCAGCTCATTAATGATCTCTGCTACCTTCTCTCCTGAAAGTTTTTTGATGATACGCTCCTGCGTAGGGAAATCGAGTATGCGGAACACATTTACCGCGCGGTTGAGCGATAGTGTTTCAATAAATTTAGGGCCATATTGCGGAAGTTCATCTATCAGTTCTTCAACATCTGATATATTAAGGTTGTTAAGGTATTCCTGAAGCTCTTCTTCATTGTTCTGCTCCAGCAACAATTCTATTTGTTCAACCATTTCTTCCATGATGATTCCCGTTTTACATATTTATAAATTCTGATTAGCTGCGACAAAAGTCGTTTTTTTTTTTCAAATTATTAGGTAGTATTTTCTGTTATCTTTGCGCGAATTTGTTGATGGTTCATAGATCATAGTTCATGGTATATTTGCTATGATCTATTAACCATCAACCATGAACTAAACAAAAATATGGCACTACAATGTGGGATAGTGGGTTTACCAAATGTAGGGAAATCAACACTTTTTAATTGCTTATCAAATGCGAAGGCGCAGGCGGCTAATTTTCCGTTTTGTACCATTGAGCCAAATGTGGGCGTAATTACGGTGCCCGATGAACGGCTGGTTAAACTGACAGAGATCGTAAAACCGAAAGCGATAGTACCAAACACTATAGAAATTGTTGACATAGCGGGCCTGGTTAAAGGCGCCAGCAAGGGCGAGGGCCTGGGTAACCAGTTTTTAGGCAATATACGCTCAACCAATGCCATATTGCACGTTTTGCGTTGTTTTGATAATGATAACGTGATACATGTTGACGGCAGTGTTGACCCCATTCGCGATAAAGAAATTATTGATACCGAACTACAGCTAAAAGATCTTGATTCTATCGAAAAGAAAATACAGAAGGTAGAGAAAATGGCAAAAACCGGCGGCGACAAAGAGGCTAAAAAAACCTTTGATGTGCTTACCGTATATAAAGAACATTTACTGAAAGGTAAATCGGCACGCACTGCCCCTGTTGCCGGGGAAGACAAGGAATATATTGCCGACCTTTGGCTGCTAACCGCTAAACCCGTGCTATATGTTTGCAATGTTGACGAAGCCTCGGTAAACACCGGCAACGCTTATGTTGATAAAGTTAAACAGGCCGTAAAGGATGAGAACGCGGGCGTATTGGTTATATCGGCGCAAATTGAAGCGGAGATAGCCGAACTGGAATCGTTCGAGGAGCGGCAAATGTTTCTGGATGACCTGGGGCTTACGGAATCGGGCGTAAACAAGCTGATAAAAGCCGCCTATAAGCTGCTTAACCTGGCCACCTACTTTACCGCGGGTGTGCAGGAAGTACGCGCATGGACCATAACACATGGCTTTACCGCGCCCCAGGCTGCGGGCGTTATCCATACCGATTTTGAGAAAGGGTTTATTCGCGCCGAGGTTATTAAGTATGACGATTTTGTAAAGTACAATGGCTCGGAAGCGGCCATTAAGGAGGCCGGTAAACTGGGTATTGAAGGCAAGACCTATATTGTGGAAGATGGGGATGTAATGCATTTCCGATTCAACGTCTAAGCCCCCCGGCCCCCTGAAGGGGTGTAATAGGGCAAGTTGGTTGACAGGGGTGATTCACAAAATAGTGAATCACTTTGAATCACTTGAATCACTTTTTGCCTGTAAGTTACTGAAAATTAGCTTTTTGTAAAAAGGGAGTGAATCACCCTGAATCAGTACAAAAACTTTAAGTAAAAATATTTAATTATGTGTAAGTGACTATTATATATAAATAATTGACTTTTTGACTAAATGGGGTGAATCACTTTTTTGCATCAGTTGTGAATCACTTTTTTAGCTGTTTTGTTGATGAACTACTTCGATATTCATTATTTAACATTCGGTATTCGTTATTTTAAAATTTATATTTGCTCTTTCTAAGCCCCTTTAGGGGTTTGGGGCTTGCTTGCGTAGTTCAACGGATAGAATTATGGTTTCCGGTACCATCGATATGAGTTCGAATCTCGTCGTGAGCACTTTTAAAAGCTACTTTGGTAGCTTTTTTTGTTGGGTAATTACTGTATTTTAATTTTTAAGTATTGTTAACCTTCATTATTTAAATTCCCATCATCTTTCCAGTAGGCCTTTGTATGTAAAACAGGAACATATAAATTATTATCACTACTCCAAAAAGCCCTTTTATCACTAACCGGCATCCAATTCTTAAAACTAACTTTGATGACTTGTTGAATATTTATTGAGCTTATTGAATATAACTCTAAGTCGCCTGTAATGTCGTAAGCATTTGACGAAAT
>CAISKH010000101.1 GCA_903885865.1 uncultured Mucilaginibacter sp. | reverse complement strand
TTTTCAGAAACTTTATCAATTGATAAAGCATCTTCCTTGGTTATGCGCCCGTTAACCCCGCTGCCACTTACGGCTTTCGGTTCAATGCCCTTTTCGGCTAATATCTTCGCGGCAGCAGGCGATGGTGTGCCCGATGCGTAATTGGCTGCTTTTTCGGCAACAGGCGCAACAGGCGCGGTTGCTGCTATTGGCATGCCTGCTTCGGCTTTAGGGGCAGGAGCTGATGCGGCCCCGCCATCTTCAATACTGCAAACAACTGCACCAATAGGTAATACGTCGCCTTCTTTTGCTATTCTTTTTAATATGCCCGCCTTTTCGGCAGTAAGTTCAAAAGTTGCTTTATCTGATTCCAGTTCGGCCAGAGCTTCGTCCATCTCAACAGCGTCGCCGTCTTTTTTAAGCCAGCTTGCCAGTGTTACTTCGGTAATTGATTCGCCTACCGGCGGAACTTTGATTTCTAAACTCATGTTTTTTAGGTTGTACGTATTACGTTGAACGTTATACGTAGGTATCTCAAAAAAAAACGTACATCGCAATACGTGTGTTGTTAAAAAAATAAAACGTACAACGTAATACGTTCAACGTAAAACATTATCAATCCGCACCGGCAACCGCCATTTTTTCGACTGTTTTTGTCACTGCTTCTTTTGTTTTTTTGCCTGCCGGCGATTCAAATGCTTTTGATATAATATACAATTGCTGGGCAGCGTGCTGTTTTGCAAAACCGGTAGCGGTACTGCTGCTTTCCGGGCGCGATATCACATCAAATTTCAATGCCTCTTCTGTGCGCGATTTGCGGTACAGGTATGGCCATGCACCCATATTTTCGGGTTCTTCCTGTACCCAAATAAACTCGGTGGCCTTACTATATTTGGCCCTTATCTTTGCCAGTTGCTGCACTGGCGTTGGGTATAATTGTTCCAAACGCACAATGGCCAAATCCTTACGCTCATCTGTTTGTTGTTTGTCTGCAAGGTCATAATATATTTTGCCTGAACAGAACAGTACACGTTTAACCTTTTTAGCATCTGCGTATTGGTCGTCTATTACTTCTTTGAAAACACTGTCGGTGAAATCAGCCAGGGGCGATACACATTTAGGGTTACGCAACAAGCTTTTTGGTGTAAATATGATCAACGGTTTACGGAAGTCGCGGTATAACTGGCGGCGCAGCACATGGAAAAAGTTAGCCGGGGTTGTACAGTTAACAACCTGTATATTATTATCGGCACAAAGCTCCATAAAACGCTCTATACGTGCTGATGAGTGTTCTGGGCCCTGGCCCTCGTAGCCATGAGGCAGCAGTAAACCAGCCCGTTACCTCGCTGCCATTTGGTTTCGGCGCTTGCAATATACTGGTCAACAATAATTTGCGCGCCATTAAAGAAATCGCCAAACTGTGCTTCCCATATGGTGAGGGCATTAGGGTTTGCCAAAGCATAACCATATTCAAAGCCCAAAACGCCATATTCTGATAATAAAGAATTGTATATGCTAAATTTTTCGCTTTCGTCTAATGTATTCAGCGGTGTATATTCTTCTTCCGAATCGGCCAGGGTCAATACCGCATGACGATGCGAAAAAGTTCCTCTTTTAACATCTTCGCCGCTTAGGCGAACCGGGTGCCCCTCTTTTAACAACGTACCATAAGCCAGTAACTCGCCCATGGCCCAGTCAAAAACATGGGTATCATTCACCATTTTGCCGCGTTCTTCAAACAGCTTTTCTATTTTTTTGAAAAAGTCTTTATCTTTTGGCAGATCTGTTATTTTTTTGCCAATGCTTAATAATTCTTTTTTAGGCACAACTGTATTTACCGGAGTGTTAAAATCACTCTCGCTTGCTAAATGCAGCCCTTCCCAGGCGCCTGCAAACATGGGTAATGAATCGGTAAAATGATCTTCAGCTTTTGATTCATTCAATTCTTCCTGTAACAATGCACGGAAGTCTTTCTCCATTTTTTTAACTTCATCATTATCCACAACACCTTCGGCCAATAGCTTGTTCAGGTAAACTTCGCGTGGGTTTGGGTGCTCCTCAATAACTTTATATAATACGGGTTGGGTAAACTTAGGTTCGTCGGCCTCATTATGACCATACCTACGGTAGCATAAAATATCAATAAATATATCGTCATGAAATATCTGGCGGTATTCCATAGCCATATTGATCACGTAGGCCAAAGCCTCTACATCATCGCCATTAACATGGAAAACAGGAGATAAAACCGTTTTTCCCACATCAGTACAATAGGTGCTTGAACGTGCATCGATAAAATTGGTGGTAAAACCTATCTGGTTATTAATTACCAGGTGAATGGTGCCGCCTGTGCGATAGCCATCCAGTTTTTCCATTTGTAAAACTTCATACACAATACCCTGGCCTGCTACGCTGGCGTCGCCATGTATCAGTATTGGTGCTATTTTGGTATGATCGCCGTTATATTTAAAATCAATTTTCGAACGCGTCATGCCTTCAACAACCGGATCAACAGCTTCTAAGTGCGAAGGGTTAGGGCAAAGGCTCAAGTGTACTTTTTTACCATTCTCGGCTTCCACGTCGGTTGAGAAACCCAGGTGGTATTTTACGTCGCCGCTTATTGATGAATCCTCATCATAGTTTTTGCCTTCAAATTCAAAAAATATCTCTTTGTAGGTTTTTTTCATGATATTGGCCAGCACGTTTAACCGCCCGCGGTGTGCCATACCAATAACAAATTCTTCGATACCTAATACCGCGCCTTTTTGAATAACCGAATCAAGGGCAGGTATAAGGGCTTCGGCCCCTTCTAGCGAAAACCGTTTTTGGCCCAGGAATTTTGTGCCCAGAAAATTTTCGAAAATTACAGCCTGGCTCAGTTTGCTTAGTATAAGTTTCTTTTCATCAGCAGAAAACGAGGGCTTGTTGCGCTGGCTTTCCATACGGTCCTGGAACCATTTAACCTTTATTGGATTGCGGATGTAGTGATACTCGGTGCCTATTGTATTGCAATAGGTTTCTTCGAGCATTTGTAAAATATCACGTAATTTAGCGGGGCCCAAGCCTACTTCTACACCCGCATTGAATACCGTATCCAGGTCGGCATTGCTTAAACCGAAGGTTTCCAGCTCTTTACCGGGGAAATATTTGCGGCGTTCGCGTACCGGGTTTGTTTGGGCAAACAAGTGCCCCCTGCCGCGGTAACCACCGATCATGTTGAGTACGTTGATCTCTTTTAAAAAATGATCGGGTGTTTCAGCGCTAACAACCGGAGCCTGTGCCCCCCGGCCAAAATCAAACCCTTCGAAAAATTTTTGCCACCCAAATTCAACCGATTCCGGGTCTTGTTCATATGCGCTGTATAATGAGTCAATAAAAGCCGCGTTGCCGTTATTTATATAATTGAGGCTATCCATTCTGAACCAATCTTAAACAGTACAAAAGTACGCATAACGTATTATAAACGTTAAATTTAATTGTAAATGATTACTGACACTTATCCACAAAAAGTGCCTTTCAGGTGGGTTTTTGCGGAAAAATTAATGTAGAATTTTCTTCAGAAAAGCACCCAGGTAGGATGAGCCTTCAAAAAGCACGGCCAGCAGGCCAATTATAACTGTAAATTCTTCGAAGGAGTTCATAATCAAATATACAATGCAACAACGTGTTGCGTGTCATTTTATTTTAATATTCAGACTAATGGTAGTTCTAATTGTTACAGGGGTGAATAAAAGCCCCGTTCTAACTAACCAATCTCCACCCCGTTAGGGGCCACAGGTAACCAGGTACTTATAAAGTCGCTACTGATTTCCAGTTCGCTGGTGTGTTTGACCTGGTTGAAATAACGGTCATCGCGCGGGTCATGGCCCAGGCCGGCAATAAAGGCCCAGTTACCCCAGTTGCTTGCAGGCGAATAATCTATCAACTTTTCTTCGAAATAGGCCGCGCCCTTTTTCCAGTCAACCTGCAGGTCATTAACCAGGTAACCCGCTACCATTTGCCTGCTAAAATTGCTAATGAAACCCGTAGCGTTCAGCTCGTGCATACTGGCATCAATGAACGGAATGCCTGTTTCGCCCTTTTTCCAGGTTTTAAATAGCTCATCATGTTTTTTATCAGGCAGGGTTTGCGCGTTATCCGTTTTAAAAAACTTTTTGCCATGCTTTTTAAACATGAACCTGAAATAATCGCGCCATAACAACTCCAGCATTAGGATACCGCTATGATGATTATGGGTTTCCTGTTCATGATTAATAACCGCCCAGTACACCTGCCGCATAGATATACAACCCAGCGATACCCATGGCGAAAGCTTGGATGAATGATCTGTATGCCCGGCCCGGCCTTTACCTGCAGTAATAGGGTTATTTGCAAAATAGGCCTGCAAACGTGCTAACGCTGCGGTTTCGCCGCCTGTAAATTTCATTGTTGCCCGGGGGTCATCAATTGGCTCATTTAAACCTAGTTGCGGTAAAGTTGGTAATTCACCTGCATTGGCGATAGGGGGCGTTACAATACTTTCAGGCGTTGCTACGCATGGCCGCACATTACTGTCACGCTCCACCTTTTTTTTGAAGATGGCAAAACTATCAGGTATGTCTTTTATAGGGAATGGCAGGTCTTCTTTATGGTACAGGGTATGCCCTATAAAATGCTTGAGGTTAAGCTTTGTCTTCCATAAAGCAGTTTCAACCTGTTCAGATATATCGGTTTCTTCGTAAGCAACTTCGCGGTGATGGTATACTTCATTTACCCGGTATTCTTCTGCAAGCTGCGGCAAAATTTCAGTTGGGTTACCTATGCGTATAATTAATTCGCCGCCAACGGCGCGCAAATTTTCCCGGAGGTTAGCAACCGATTCCAGCAGGAAACGCGCGCGTAACGGGCCCGTTTTCGGGATGTCCTCTGCCGATTTTTGGAAATAATACGGGTCAAAACAATAAACAGGCAATACCCTATCAGCCTTGCGTATAGCTTCTAACAATATCTCGTTATCATGGATACGCAAGTCATTTCTGAACCAAATCAAAATTGTTTTTTCACTCATATCAGGTACACAAATTTGCGATTTATTTGGCTTAATGCATGATTTATAACTAATATTTGACATGGACGCAACATTTTTTAGGTTGAATGCATAAAATATGTTGCAATACTTTAATTTCGCGTTACTTATAAAACCTGCCTGTATGCTTATAAAAAACACCTTTGTACATCATGTACATTTCTGGCTCAAAGACAAAGCCGACCTGAAAAAATTTATTGAAGGCGTAAATATATTGGCGCCCATCAGCCATGTGCGCGATATACATATCGGTGTACCTGCGGAAACCTATCGCAGCGTGGTTGACCGCTCGTATGATGTTTCATTACTGGTTTTTTTTGACAACCAGGCCGAACATGACGCTTACCAGGTAGACCCGGTACATAATGAGTTTGTCGCTAAATATATACACCTTTGTGCAAAGGTGGTAGTTATGGACGCGGTTGACGCTTAATTCACTATTCTGCCATTCAGATCAACAGCTCTTGCGAACGGGTTCAGGAACTGGTTAGCCAGTATGGCCAATTCGCGGCGGGTAATGGGTCGGTTCATATCAAAATCTGATGCGAATTTATATTTTGTTTTCCACTCTTTTTGAATAGTAGTTTGGAACAGTTTAGGTTCGGAGAGGGTGATCTCGCAAATGAATGCTAATGTATTGCCAACCGTAAAATGCGCAGCGGGTTTAACTTTATTGAACCATAAAAACGCCCGGCTATATATCTCAGTTAAAACGGGTTTTACTTCGGCTGTATTAACAGCCGAATCGGGCATGAAAAAAAATTGATCTTCATTGTTTTTTACCTTTCGTATACCTTTAAGCAAACCCGTGGCCCCGATCTGCTGTATGGCCCTGAAATAACGGTCGGTAGGGTTAACATCTTCGAAAGGTAAAATGTACCCCTTAAAATCTAATAACTCGCCTTGTATCAGCCGTACCTTAAAATCTTTCTGGGTAGTTTTAAAAAACGCGCAAAAGGCAGCCATTGTTCCTGTGCCCTGTCCAACAGCCATTTGCATGGGTAAATTTTCGAGATTTTCAGCAATTCCTAAGTTTTTATCAGCAATAAATAAGTTTTCAGCATCTTGCGCTATTAACGCACTGATTGGAAGACAGTATGCCGGGGCCGGCGGGTATGTTTTTTTTAACCCATCATCGCCACTTTTCAAAGAAATTCCTGAAACAATTGCTGTACGATATAAGTCGTCGGTATAGCGCAGTTCGGGCGGGAACTTAGCACCCGCTTTCAGTACTGCTTCACCGTTAGCAGTAGCGTCAATAATCACCTTTGCCTTGATTGTTTCGGTTTTTCCATTTTGGGTAATGCTTACTTCCCAGCCTGTTCCATCTTTTTTTACGGCGGTAAAGGGGCTGTTTAATTTTATGGTAAGGTTTTTCGTGGTATCGGCCATTTTTTTCAGGATAGATGCGCCGGTATAAGGTTCAAATTTTAAAGGGGCATTGTATGCTGTATCATATCCCGGTGTTTTTTTATAAAAATTATGGATCTCTTTGCGAAACTCGCCCCACGTACCTGATGGTAAATTACGATTAGCATCAACCACCGCCATAGTTTGCCCCTGCATGTTTTCCAACCCCCCCCCCTTAATTAACAATATGGTTTTTACCTTGCTTTTTGCGCATTGCATAGCCGCGGTTACCGCGCTTGCGCCGTTACCAATCACCAATACATCGGTTTTAATAGTTTGGGCATAGGTGAAATAACAATTAAAAAAAAGGAATATTACCAATAACTTTTTCACCATTTGTTAAAATACATTGTATAAAATGCTAATTTAGTGCAAACCTTATAGAAACCAAGTACAATATCCGAAACAACAATTAATATAGTATGATGACAGACGAACAGCTAAAATACCCTATTGGAAAATTTAGCCCACCCGTAACCTATACCGATGCCGATATTCGCGGCTGGATAAACGATATAAAAAACCTGCCCGGCAAACTGCGCATGGTTATTATGAACCTGAATGAAACACAACTGGATACACCGTACCGTACTGGTGGCTGGACGCTGAAACAGGTAGTTCACCATTTGGCCGATAGCCACATGAACTCATTAATACGTTTTAAATGGGCGCTTACCGAAGAAAAACCAACCATAAAAGCTTACGAACAAACCGATTGGGCCTTGTTAGCCGATTACCGCCTGCCTGTTGAACCTTCCTTAAAAATGCTGGAGGGCATACATCAGCACCTTACCGCTTTGTTTGAAAGTTTTAGCGAGGACCAATGGAACCGGGCTTTTATTCATCCCGAAACCGGGGCAACTGTTCCGTTAAAAAGAAACCTGGCTTTATACGCCTGGCATGGCAAACATCATTTAGCGCATATTACAGAGACGATAAAAAGGTTTTGACTCAGCCCCACCCAACCCTCCCCGGAAGGGAGGGCTTTAAAAGCGATATTAAAGTCTCCCCTACCGGGGGAGATTTAGAGGGGGCCGA
>CAISKH010000100.1 GCA_903885865.1 uncultured Mucilaginibacter sp. | reverse complement strand
GCACGGGCAGGAAGCGTTCCGCGAACTGGAATCGAAAATATTGAAAGAAACCGCTTACCCCGAAAATTCTGTTGTTTCAACGGGCGGCGGGCTGCCCTGTTTTTTTGATAATATGGATTGGATGAATGCCAATGGCAAAACCATCTACATTCAATTATCGCCCAAAGCCCTGGCCGAAAGATTAGACAAAGGTAAAACCACCCGCCCTTTATTGAACGGTTATCACGGGGATGAACTGGTTGCATTTATTGGTGAAAAACTGGCAGAGCGCTCCGCATTTTATGAGCGGGCCACCTATATTGTTAATGGAATAGATATGTCGGTTGAGGGATTAGCACAGCTGACGGGTAATTGATAGGCGACTATAATATTGGTTAAACTCACAAGATGATAAAACATATTTTAATGCGGATAAAAGGTACGTTGGAAATCTATTTCCAGTTCAACCTGCTAAAAAAAAGGAAATTAACCATTGGCGCGTCCAAAATTAAACTGGGTAAGGAATGGATGCTTTCTGAATATGATGCCCTCGATGCGAGCAAAGCGTCGGATTGGCACCGTTTATTCGGGGACGGGCGCTTAACCAATATTTTGGCCGAACACGTATGGGAGCATATCCCCGACGAAGAAACCCGCCTTTCAAACCAAAACTGCTATAATTACCTGGAAAAGGGTGGCAGACTGCGCATTGCCGTTCCTGACGGGAACAATCCGGACAAAGAATATATTGAATGGGTAATGGTTGGCGGCAGCGGCGTGGGCGCCGACGATCATAAAATATTATATACCTACGATGTAATGAAAAGCAGGCTGGAAAAAGCAGGCTTCAGGGTGGAGTTGCTGGAGTATTGGGACGAGAATGGGCAATTTCATTATACAGACTGGACAACCGAGGGCGGCATGGTCCATCGCTCACGCCGGTACGACCCGCGAAATAAGGATGGTAAATTAGGCTATACCTCGCTTATTGTAGATGGGGTGAAAGATTAAATCTAAAATCCGGATAAAGGATCGATTTATTAATTATCCGGGTTAAAATGAAACATTTTGGCTAAAAAAGCATTTATAATTAATAGTTATGATAAGATCCTTACTATTAAATTTTTTTGCTGCAATTGTTTTTAATACTAATGCCCGGGCTCAGCAATATGTTTTATACGGTAATATAACCGACCAGCAGAACAAGCCTGTTCCATTTGCTTCGGTTTATATCAAGGACTCATCTTACGGAAGCACTGCCAATGAAAATGGCGAGTATCTTTTTAAATTAAAACCCGGTAGTTATACAGTTATTTACCGTTTTGTAGGTTATAAAGAGAAAATCGAAAAAATTACAATAACCAGCCATGATGACCGGGTAAATGTGCAATTGAGCGAAGACCTGTTTGTACTGACCGATATTAAGGTTAAAAAGAAAGACCTATCCGATCCGGCAATTGCTATTATGCACCGTGTAATAAGTAAACGCGAATATTACTTAAATGAAGTAAAGTCTTATACGGCTGTTGAATATATTAAAGGGGTAAAATCAATTGTTAGCTCACCAAAAACGCTTTTAGCCAGGGGAATGGCAAAATTACTTAAGCTGGATACCAACGGAAGGGGCATCTCTTACCAGTCGGAGTCGCTTTCAACCTTTAGTTTTGAACAGCCTGGTAAAGTAAAAGAGGTGTTTATCGCTTCAAAATCAGCCGGTTCAAACCCACCTTTTGGGTATAACAAAGCTTCAGACCTACAAGTAAATTTTTACGACAATTTATTTATTGTTGAAGGCCTCAGCAGTCATGGGTTCGTTTCGCCGGTAGCGGCCAGGGCATTTAATTATTATACCTATAAGTTATTAGGTACAATTGTGCAGGATGGAAAAAAAATCGATAAAATACAGGTAATACCAAAACTTAACGCCCTTGCATTTACCGGTTGTATATATATTATGGAAGGTGACTGGCGTATCTACAGCGTTGACCTGATGCTTACAAAATCCAAAAATAACCTGAATTTTGTGGATACGTTAAAAGTTAGCCAGCAATATATACCTATAAAAAATAATGTCTGGGAGCCTTTGTCTTTCCAGTATAAATATACGGGCAGCGTACAGGGGTTTAAATACAGCGGGTATTATTTAGGAATAACCAATAATTATAGAATTGACACCACTTTTAGTAAGGATTATTTTACCGGCGAAATTTTACATGTGGATACCGCCGCCAACAAAAGAGACGCGGCGTTTTGGGCCTATTCAAGACCGGTACCTTTAACACCCGCCGAGACCAGGAATTATAATACAAAGGACAGTATTTCAGGATTGAAGGAGTACACTGTTTATTTGGATTCGATGCACCATGCAGACAACAAATTGAAAATACTTCCCTACCTGGTGAAGGGTTATTTAACGACCTCTATAACAGGCAAAGATTCATTATACCTGTACCCGCTGCTGCAAACCGTTTACTATAATACGGTTGAAGGTTATGGGATATACCTGAGGGCCAGGTATTCAAGAACATTTGATGATAACCGGTCGTTCAGCATAACGCCCACTTTACGCTATGGTTTTGCAGCTAAGCTGTTCAGCGCCAATTTACACCTGGCTTATATGTATGACCAGGCAAATGCCGGAAAGTTTTTTTTAAACTTTGGAAATGATGTGGCCGACCTTAACAGCTTAGGTACCCGTTCGCTTTATTTTAATAGTTTAAGTAGTTTAATAAGCGCGCAGAATTTTGTTAAATACTATCGTTCGCAATTTGGGGATATTGGCTACCAGCGCGAGTTGGCAAACGGGGTGCTATGGTATGCAAATATTTCGTATGCCAACCGGTCGCAATTATATAATACTTCGTTTAATCATATTTTCACTTATGCCGACAGGCATTACACCTCTAATAACCCGCTGGCGCCAAACGCGCCAGAAGATGACCGGTCAGTATTGTTTCCGCAAAACAAGGCGTTAACTTTTAATACTTTCATAAAGTTAACTTTCGATCAGCTATATATTACAAGGCCAACAGGTAAAGTTTATTTGCCGTCTAAATACCCGGTTATTACTGTTAATTACCGAAAAGGGATAAACGGCGCGCTGGGTTCGGATGTTGATTATGACTTCGCGTCCCTGCAGGTAGAGCAGGACTATATACCTATGGGTTTGCTGGGCCATTCGGCATTCATGGTTAAAGCCGGCGATTTTTTTAACCGGAAAACCTTGTATTTTATGGATTATAACCACTTTTTGGGTAATGAGGGTACAACAGCTGATCCAACTTATGTTGGGAGTTTCCACTTTTTACCTTTTTATACCTTTAGTACCGCAGATGCTTTTGTTGAGGCACATTACCAGCATAATTTTGCCGGGGCCATATTTGATAATATCCCTTTGCTAAAAAAGCTGAAACTAGAAGAAATAGTTGGTGCTAATTTTTTAAGTGAAAAGATCAATCCAAATTATTCGGAATTTTATTTTGGTATAAAACGGTTGATGTATGGGGCAGATTACGGTGTATCCTACCAGGGGAACAAAAAATACCTGCAGGGTTTCAGGATATTTTATGGCTTGAAATAGCGATTTACCGGGAGGTTTTCTTGCACTGTTTTTATTTCTGCGGATAAGCGCTTTGCACCGTTACCGGTCCAATTAACCCCGATGGGTACAATGGTGTATCTTTATTAAACTTGTGCATATTGGTTAGTGTAAACCGTTTATCTGCCGGCAAGCTTTCATCGCCTATTAAACGGTTGGGCCAAAGGTTTACAACGGTAATTTCCAGCTTGTTTTCGCCGGGGCGTATGGCGCGGCTTATATCTATATGCGCAGGTTTGGTCCAAACTACAC
Source organism: uncultured Mucilaginibacter sp. (assembly GCA_903885865.1). Taxonomy (GTDB): domain Bacteria; phylum Bacteroidota; class Bacteroidia; order Sphingobacteriales; family Sphingobacteriaceae; genus Mucilaginibacter. Next base: position 6,560 of record CAISKH010000100.1, on the reverse strand, counting down.
CCTGGGTTATGCCGTTAACTTTTACAACCGCTTCTTCATGCACCTCGCCCAGGTCAAGGATAAGCTTTTTGCCTGTTGCTGTTTTATCCAAATTAAAGCTTTTATAATAAACTGCCGTGCCCGAGTAATGTTGGATATTAAAGTCGCCAAACTTTGTCCAGTCCATTAACGAGTCTATTTCAATTTTTGCCGGGCCGCCCCATTTAGGGTCGAAATGCAGTTCCCACTTTCCGGTAAGTTTGACTGTTGTGGCGAGTGTTGGGTAATTAGATATTGTACTGCCTTTAGCTATTGTTGAGATGGGTTTTCTAAACACAATAAACACCGACCCTCGCGGATCAAACTCCAAAGGGATGGTGGTACACCCATTTTTTTGAGTGAACGCTGTAACATGTCTTGTTTCACCAGTAACGGCATCCCATATCTCGGGTTCTTTTCCGCTTACGCGAAACGTGCAATTGATCTTTTCTTTGGTATCCCACCGGCTGGCTATAAAGTAAATATCTTCCTTACCCGCCTTTCGGTGTATCCAGTCAATATCGCCGTTTTGGCTTAGGCCGCTGTATTCAAAATCCGGGGAAATATGTAATGACTGCAATACTTCCGCAGGCGTTTTGTCGGCAATTACATGGGCCGCATTGCTTTTTCCTGTCGGCCATAATTGGTCTATTAGCCTTGCCAAGCTGGCTTTTTGAGTAGTATTTCCGGTAAGCCCGGCTATCCCTTCGGGCCGCAGACCAACAACTATACCGCCTGCACCAACCAGGGCTGCAATTTTTTCTAAGGCTTCAGGGGCTATTTTTGAATGATCAGGCAGGATCAATATTTTATAGCTCATGCCATCCGGCAATACAAAGCGGCCATTTTTAACGCTTACCCGGGTAAGCAGCGCATCCAAATTGCAATTGTCATGGTCATAGCCCGGTGCGGGGATGGCGGGCTCGGTTTTCATAGGTTCGCCGTGGCCTATATCATCTCCGCGGAAATACAAAGCGTCTGCAACAAATAAACCCTGTTGCAGCATATACGAACATCGGCCAATATAGGCGTTAAAGCCCGGTGTTTGCTCCCACCAGGTAACGTTGCGGCTATAGTGTGTACCGGCAAAATAAACAAAGCCGGGTTTAGCAGTTGTTGATGGCGAGTGACTAAAATTATGAAAAACATCCAGATTAGCGCCATCGCAAAAAGCTTGGTCGGCGGTATTTTTTAAATCGAAAAAGCTTTCCTCCCAATGCGGGCCCACTGACGTAAAGGCCTCGCAGGCCGTTATTTTTTTGCCATAAATATGATTGGCGCTCGCAGTATTGCGTAATAAAAAGCGTTTGTCGGGCGCAGGGCGATGTACCGATGGTATCCAAAACTCGCCCATAGCCATATCAACCCCTTTTGAGTTTTGCATGCCATCCAGCTGCACCGAATTTGGCCCCGAGGCTTCTGAATAACTTATCAACCCGCTTTTATTAGCCAGCTCGCGCAAATGGCCGTAGTGATTTTTGGCTATCAGGTCGGCAATGGTTCTGTAATAATCGCGCCTTGCCCCGGCACATTGTGTGGTATCGCCAATGGTTATTCCCGCAATTGCAGGCAGCCATTTTACCAGGTCGTAATGGTGTTGCTGTTTAAACTCCTCCACAAAAAGTTTGGTCCAGGTAGTCTCTCCGCTTTCCCAGCTATCATCCTCGATGCCGGTTAACCCCTTTTTTTCTTCGGGGGTCATTTCTTTTAGCACCTTGCCTATGGTAATGTTCCAGGTGGTGTCTAACGCTTCAGCGCTCATGCCATCGGTAAATAAACCCCAAACATCGCCCTTCATAGTTGGCTGATAAGCAAAACGCATAATTTTCCATTTGCCTGCTGGGGCATCCCAATGCAGGCGGCCGTCGCTATCCATTTTATCCGACAGGTTAATGATCTTCGAGACATCGCTCTCCCCATCAGGAACAGCAAGAACCGCTATTTCATGCCCTATAAATTTCGGTTTTTTTGATGCTTCCGCTTCATGCGCCGCTTTTTTTCTGTAATCTTCGCCTATAATTGCCGACGATAAATACGTTGGCGAAATAGTTTCTGCAGGTTCGGGTAATACCTCGTTAAATGGTGTGCCGCCCTCTATATCTTTTTCGGACCATAACATTCGTTTCTGCCCAAATTCAGCCGGGATTGGGCCGGACGTTCCTGCTAATCCCACACTTAAAACAAATTTTATCCCTATGCGTCCGGCTTCCTTTGCTGCAAACCTAAACAGCTCGCGCACCCGGTTATCCCAGGGTTGTAAATGTTGGGTAGGCAGTTCGGTCATGTATGCCCCTTTAAAATCTTGGGTAGGTACAACCACATATTTCTTGTCTTTCAAAATTATGGTCGCTTTGGTCGAACTCAGCTCACTGCCTGTACCGCTTTCATACAGTATGGCGCCCTCTATGCCCTTTGCATGCATTTCTTCCAGGTCCTTGGTTATGGCTTCTTCGCTGGTGTTTACGCGCAACCACATCCAGAAAACCCAGGGACGGGCGCTATGAGGCGGCGTTTTAAAATGGCTTTGCATCGCGGCATCAGCAATTGGTGAAGTAGAATTAAATATCCGGTTTTGTGCAGATGTATGATTAATAATCAGCGCGGCAGCAATTACAGCAAAGTATTTTTTAGGGCTCATTATTTTTATCTTGCTTTATTTTTTAGGTTGAATTTCATTTGATCGAGCAGCAATCGGCCACACTTTGAGTTGCAATGTTTCTTTCTGGTTCAATACAAAAGGACCCGGAGATACTCCGGCTGCATTTCGCGCCTGCCCGAAATAATCTTTGTCCACGATAACCGGGGAGCCATCGGGATTTTCAAAAGGAAGCCCGATGCCTGCAACGTTTCCCAATAATTTAGCGGTAACAAGCTGGTCTGTTATCCAGGCCGGATCGGTGTTGATAGTAAGATAAAAACCATCCGGGTTAGCCTGCAGGCTGATATTAGCATTAAAATTGGGGAGCACTAAAGGCGTTTTTTCTGCTGCGGCTGGAACAGCGCCGTTAATATAAACGTTGCCCTCAACAGGTGTGGCTTGTTTCACCTTATCGTATATATTTAGTTTGGTTTTACCAATGAAGATATTGTTATAAAAACGAATGTCGCCGCCGGGTATGCTTTTCAGCCCGGTGATTATGGTTGAATGCGGCACGAAGTAAGGTGTCTGCCGGTCGTCGCTGGAACTTGTAATTGTTCCCGTTACTAAATTGTGAACAAATGCGCCCCCCTCGGAGCGTTCGTAAAGTGCAACGCGCGACAATAAAATATTATTATCGATTAGGAATGGGCCGTGGTCCACTTCGCAAAAAATATCCTCGTCGTTATCATGAAAAAGGTTCGCGCTGACGCGGCTGCCCTGTGCCATCCAGTCGAGCCATACGCCTCGGTTGCTATTGGTGATATGGTTATGGGCGATGATTACGTCAACGGCCCCATGAAATTTGATCCCCGCCATTTCTGCACCGGAAAAAAGCCGTCGCGAATGGATATCGTGTATATAGTTTCCGGTAATTGTGCTGAAGATGCAACCCAGGCTGCCCACAATACCGGCCTGTTCGCAGTTGGAGATGGTATTATTTCGAACAATATGATGGCCAATATTGTCCCCGTTCCAGCCATGCTCAACCGCGCGGTTGATGGTTCCAACATAGCCTTTGGCCGATTCTCCCTTATTATCCCATTCGTCGCCGTATTTGCCCAGCGAAATACCGGCACACCGGGAATTGAGGACTGTATTATTCTCAATGATCCATCCTTTGCTCCAGTTGGTGCCGATCAGGCCCACCTGTTCGGCAGTTGGCGGCGACCACGGGGTAGCAGCGTCGCGTAGCGTAAAGCCTTTTATGGTAATGTAATTGATCCCGGTTTTTTCAGGGTAGAATACCGTCTTACGCACATTGATCTCTACCTGTTGCGTATTAGGGTCGGCATCGTTGAACTGCGCCCAGATGGTTGTAACGCTATCGCTCACCGTGCCGAACCATTGAGGAATCGGGCCTTCGGGCAGGGACAAATCCTGCAACCCGGCGGCCTCGTTTAAGGCTTTGCCATTCAGGTACACCGCGCCGGTGTGGTGAGCCCGGCCTTTATCACTAAACCAATCGCCGTGTATACGGTCGCTATAGGGGTTGAAAGCTCCAAAAAAACTGTTAGGCAGGGTTATCTTCCATATATTTTTGCCTGTGTTTTTCCAGTTTTTCACCGGTTCAGAACCCGCGATCTCCACTTTTTCGCCAGGCGCAGCCTGGTAGGTGATCCGTTTGCTGTTAGACGTGCCGCCCCGCGGCGGGTTGACGTATTCGCGGTAAATGCCCTGGTGTACGGTAATGATGTCGCCGGGAACACCAAGTTTTGCCGCAGCCGAAATGGTTTTGAGCGGCCGCGATTTAATACCGGGGTTGTGGTCATTGCCGTTCTTAGCCACATGGATGATACGCTGCGCGGTGGCGCTATAAACGATCAGCAAAAATACAAAGACGATATTTTTCATTGGTTGTATGTTTTTAGTAAGAGTATCATATAAACTTTAACCGGTAATTGGTTTTTAACTGGCCGGCCGCTGAGGAATTAATTACAAATATATAGCAAGGTAACAGAAAGCAGCAACATAAGTAGCGAATCTTGATTTAGCTGCAAGCGTACCTGGCAGCTTAGGCGAGCCGGCTGCGGCTTTGGTAGAATATGTTACCCATACTTAGCAACAACAGGATACCGTTGAGTTGGTGTATAACGGCGAGCCAGATAAAAAGCGGGGTGCCGCTATTGAGCAGGCAGGCAATGCCCAGGGAAACCTGGATGATAAAGAGCAACAACGGGTAGTTTCCTGATCGGATCAGGGGTGAATGGGCCGGTAATCGCCGGATATACAAGAAAAAGACAAAAAACAGGCCGCTCAATAAATATGCCAGTAACCGGTGAATAAACTGGATCAGGAAGGGGTCGTAAGTTATCCGGTGCAGGAAATTCCCGGCTATGCCGGGTGATGAAATAAAAAATGCCCCATTAATATCCGGCCAGGTAGGCGCGTACAGTGCGGCATGCGTACCTGCCATGAAAGCGCCATAAATGACCTGAAGCCCGAGCAATAAGATGATCAACCGGGTCAATAGCTGAAATAGCCCGGTTGCATAACCGGGTTTTTTATCTGCCCTAAGCTTTAAAAACATCCAAAATAGATAAACGAGCAGGAGCAGCGCCAGGCAGAAATGAATAGCAAGTCGGATATGGCTAACCGCCACATCGGTGTCGTTCAGTCCGCTTTGAACCATTATCCACCCTGCGAGCCCTTGTACGGCCCCCAGTAAAAACAGGCCCGCCAGTTGCCATCCCAGGCTGCCGTTAAATTTACCCTGCCAGAGAAAAATGAAGAAAGGAACGATAAATATCAGGCCCATTAACCTCGCCCATTCCCTGTGAAGCCATTCCCAGAAATAGAGCCCCTGGTAGTCAGCCAACGTAAATTGACTGTTTATTTTTTTAAACTGAGCTATCTGTTGGTATTGTTCAAAACTATGGGTCCACTCGGTGTGATTGAGTGGCGGAAAAGCACCCATTAGCGGTTTCCATTCAGTGATGGATAAGCCTGAACCGGTTAGGCGGGTAATACCACCCAGGAGAATTTGAACCAGTACCATCAATATCCCGGTCGCCAGCCAGTTGCTGATTTGTCTTCGGGATGTTGTGGTCATGGTCATGATAATTTAAAGCGCAAAAGTAGCGACGTATAACCGGTGTAAAAATGACCGCGGGCATATTTTATTGGCAGGATAAAAAAAATTATAGAGGATGTGTATGGATCTTCCCGAACGTTTTTATGTGAACTTATTTAATAGCGGGCCTTAATAATAACGAGGTGGTAGTGCCCAATAAAGCACCGCCAAAAACATCGCTGGGATAGTGTACGCCCAGGTACATACGCGAGTAACCTACCGAACCCGCCCATAAATACGAAGGAACTATTACGTACCATTTTGGATATGCCCTTGACAACGCTGTGGCCACCGCAAAGCTTGTTGATGCATGCCCCGAAGGGAATGAGGTACTGCCAGCATTGTAAACCGATACGATTTTTAAATTTTGTACAAATGGCCGACGGCGCTTAAATATAGTTTTTACTAACAAGGTAATACCCAAAGTTACGACTGCGCTGCTGCCCACATATAAGGCATTCTGGCGCATCTCGCTATCGTGCCGTACAATACGGATTATAAAAATAGTAACAGGTATCAGCCTGTGTGTAATTGGTATCTTCTCAAGTACTACTATCCTAAAGGCGGCAAGCGCTGATATGACAGTAAATAAAGCCATTACAAAGATGAAAAGTAAACAGTACGTTGAAGCCATTGATCTGTTAGCTCCGTTGCAACAAAGCCTGAATTGCTATGAAGATTATTGGATAATATATGCCAACGCGCTCTATTATAATAATAACTATACGGAAGCACTAAGCAAATTTAGCGAAGCAAAGCGTTACACATCAAACCCGATGCTTTATTTAAATGAAGGGATTTGCAATCAAAATTTAGGGTACTACAATATGG
>CAISKH010000099.1 GCA_903885865.1 uncultured Mucilaginibacter sp. | reverse complement strand
GCCCGGTTTGGAGGCTAATAAATACAATAATTCAAATTCCTTTTTTGCTAATACTACTTTCTCTCCTTTTTTGAAAACAAGGTAAGCTTCGCGGTCAATAACCAGGTCGCCAATTTCCAGTTTGTTATCGGTAGTATCTTCGGCCGGCGCGTTTCTGCGCAGTATGGCGTTAATACGGCTAACCAAAGCGCGGGGTTTTATGGGTTTGGCTATATAATCATCCGCGCCCACATTAAAACCGGCAATTTCCGAGTATTCTTCGCTTCTTGCTGTTAAAAATACCATAAAGGTATTCTTAAACTCGGGCATGGTGCGCATAATGCGGCAAGCCTCAATGCCATCCATTTTGGGCATCATAATATCCAGCACAATAAGGTCGGGTAATGATCTTTTTGCTTCTGTAACGGCTTCCTGCCCGTTACGCGCCAAAAATACCTGGTAACCTTCTTTTTTTAAGTTATACTCAATAAGCTCCAAAATATCGGGCTCATCATCAACTATCAATATTTTCTGTTTGGTAGAGTTGCTCATGAACTATCTAATTTTGGTATAAATGTATATACTTAATAGAAGCAAACCGTTAATTTAATATTAACAAATTGTTAAGCGTGATTTTAACTTAACATTCTATTGAGCCTTATTAAATGTTCTGTTTAAAAAATCTTCAAGTGCGCTGCCTGTAAGATTTTTTGCGACGATAATACCCTGTGGATCAATAATAAAGTTTGAAGGAATAGCCTGTATATGATATAATGCTTCTGTGGGCCCTTCAAAACGTTTCAGGTCCGACGCGTGGTTCCATGTTAATTTATCCGCATTGATGGCTTGCTGCCATTCGTTTTTGGTTACATCTAACGATATGCCTAAAATGTTAAAACCTTTTGGATGATATTGGGCATAAGCCTTCACTACGTTAGGGTTTTCGGCACGGCAGGGGCCGCACCATGACGCCCAAAAATCAAGCATTACATATTTACCCTCATAATCGGCGAGGCTAACTGACTTATCATTTATACCCATAGTAGTAAAATCAGGTGCCTTATGCCCTACCGAAATAGGCTCTACCTCCTTCATCTGGCGTATAAAACGCTGTACACCGGGGTTATCGCTAAAAGTGCCTTTGTCTCTTAAAGTGTCGGCATAGGCCACCAACTGTTGCTCGTATTTCATTGGCTCCAGCGACGACATGGCATAAAATGCGGCCAGCGACGTTTTGTTATTATTTACAAACCTTATAACGGCCAAACTGTAATCATCCATGTTTTTCGTGAACAATGGCATATAAGCTTTTACCAGCGAATCAGACTCTTTGCCCAATGCCTCAACTTTAGCCTGGTATTCGGCAACTACCTTGCTGCTCTTATCGCCGTAAAAATTACTCAGTTTGTTAAATTCCTGTATTTTTTCCGAGTTTTCAGACCCTGTAATTACATAGGCATGGTCCTTATCGTTTTGATCGGTAGTAAACGTGATCACATCCCCATTTTTTGCGATCAGGTCATATATCGCGCCGCTTATTCGCAGTTTATATAAATTGGCGTAAGGAGCAGGGTGTTTAAATTCAAATTTACCGTCTTCGCTTAAACTGGTAGAGTCAATAATGTTTATCTGTGTGCTGTCGGCTTCCAGCAGGTACACTTTTTTTAACTTGCCCGGGTTATTAACGGTGCCCGAAATTTTAAAGGCCGATTCATCCTTACACGAAGCTATTAAAAAGGACAGGGCAATAACATAATAAACTGCTGAACGTATCTTCATTTGGATTCTAATTCTTTTATTAATAACCGGTTGGTGGCCTGCGGATCGATCTTTCCGTGCGAAACTTTCATAATCTCGCCCATAAACAAACCAACAACGCCTTTTTTACCCTTTTGGTACTCGATCACTTTATCGGGGAATTTTGCTAAAGCATGCTGTATATATTGGCTCACCGCGTCGCTGTCGGCTGTAATTAACAGGTTAAGTTCGTTGGCAACAACTTCGGCACTTTTACCCGGCGACTTTAACAAAGCAGGGAATAATTTATGTGAAGCTACCGAATTATTGATCGAACCGGCGTCAACCAGCCCGATTATGCCGGCAAGTTTCATAGGGTCGATATTTAGTTCGGTGATAGATAAGCCGGTTTCGTTTAAATACGATTTTACAGCGCCCATCATTAAGTGGGCGGCGGCTTTATAGTTAGCGGTATGCTTTATTAGCTCTTCAAAGTATAAGGCGGTTTCCTTATCAGCCGTAATAACCCCGGCATCATATTCTGACAGGCCCAGGCCCACATATTTATTATACAACTGGTTGGGCAACGCGGGCAATGATTGCCTGATGCGCTCCACATAGGCATTATCCAGTACGATGGGCATCAGATCGGGTTCGGGGAAATAGCGGTAATCGTTTG
>CAISKH010000098.1 GCA_903885865.1 uncultured Mucilaginibacter sp. | reverse complement strand
TCGTCGACCAATTCCAATTATAAACCCAATGAAAAAAAACTTATTAATTATACTTACCGTAATCACTATTGGCTTTTTTAGTAGCTGCGGCTATTTTCAAAACGGTTATGATTATGGCATAACCACCAAGCTATTTATGACCAGCCTAATGCATAAGGATTATACTAAATGCATTAGTTTAATGCAGCTGGGTAATAAAACGTCGGATAAGCTTTATATGGATACCGTAATAAAGCCAGGTTTGGTCGATTTCCACAATAACATAGCAAGCCTGTGCGGAGAAGATCTTAATTATTCATTTCTGCGCACCGAACTGCATAGCACATTAACACCAGATCCGATACCTAACACTACCGCTATTTTACTGGAGTTTTCAAATGATAAAAACCTGGGGGTAATTGAGGCTCTATTTGATAATAAAACCGGTAAAATAATGAGTATTAAACCGGATGTTGTTAAAGCAGGCAAGATCGTACAGCCCCTCCCCGACAGGACCCATTTTTGGATCTTCGGTATTTTCACACTTTGCGTTCTCGCCTTTAATATCAACGTGCTTACACGCGTATATAGCAGTGATATGGTAAATAAATGGCAAAAATACCTCGCTATTATATTGCTTAATGTGCCTGCCGTTTGTTATTCGCCCATACAGGGGCTGTTTTTTAAATTCTTCGCTTCGCAGTTTTTTCTGGGTGTTAATTTTGTAAAACTGGGTTATATGGGCTCTACCTGGATATTTGGTATCCCCTTAGGCGGCCTTTACCTGTTTTGGCAATTGAGGAAGGCCGATAAACAAAAACGTTTTGAAAGCAAACTATCAAAAAAAGAAAAGCGTAGGCTCCAGGAACAAAGGGCAAGGGAAGAAAGGTTAAAGGCAGAAGGAAGATAGTTGGCAGTTTTCAGTTTGCAGCGGGCAGTATTATTATTGAACCGCAAAAAACCTTTTGCCTTTAACCTTTTACCTTCCACCTTAATTAGTATTTTTGAGCAATGCTAACCCATACCACCCATACGCTCGAAAAAATAGAAATGCTGCTAACAACAGCAGGCTATAAAACGCGGTATGAAAAGGGTAATTTTAAAACCGGGGCATGCCTGCTGCAAAACAGCAGGGTTATTGTAGTGAACCGATTCTCGAACCTGGAAAGCAAAATACAGGCTTTAGCCGAATTGATCCGCGGCCTGGAAATTGATTATAATTTGCTGGATGATAAGCAGGTTACTTTTTTACAACAGATCAAACAAACCAAACTACAGCTGTGACCATCACTTTTTTAGGCACCGGAACTTCACAGGGTGTACCTGTTATTGCCTGCGGTTGCGAGGTGTGTGCCTCTGCGGATCAGCGCGACAAGCGGCTGCGCTCTTCCATATTAATTGAGCGTGCAGATAAAACGGTTGTGATAGATTCGGGGCCCGATTTCAGGTACCAGATGCTGCGTGCCAATGTGCAGCACCTTGATGCTATTGTATATACCCATGAGCATAAAGACCATGTTGCCGGCCTGGACGATGTACGCGCCTTTAATTTTAAACAACAAGCACCTGTAAATATTTATGCCGAACCGCGGGTGCAGTTGGCATTACTACGCGAGTTTCCTTATGTTTTTGACGAGGAGCATCGTTACCCCGGTTTACCACAGGTAACTATACATACCATTGGCCTTGACGCTTTTGATATAGGCGGCATACATTTTATACCCGTTGAGGTAATGCATTACAATTTGCCGGTATTAGGTTTTCGAATTAACGATTTCACTTATATAACAGATGCCAAAACCATTTCGGAAACCGAAAAACAAAAAATAAAAGGTTCAAAGATCCTGGTGATAAACGCCCTGCAAAAACAAACCCATATCTCGCATTTTACGCTGGACGAAGCCATTGCTTTTGCCCGTGAAATTGGCGCCGAAAAAACTTATTTTACCCATATTAGCCACCGGTTAGGCAAACATCAAACTATAGCTGCCGAATTACCCCCAGATATTGAGCTGGCTTATGATGGTTTGCAACTGGAGATATAAAGCTAATATTACCGTTGCGGCTATTCAATTAGTTTTCTTTAAATGCTTTAATTTTTGTTAATTGTAATTGCATTAATCAACTATTGTTATGCTTAGAAGAAATTTTCTTAAAACAAGCTCATTGGCGGGTGTCACCCTATCAGTAGCTGCCGCAAGTTCATGTAATTTACTGCCATCGGCAAAAAACAAAAATGAAGGCACATCCGATGATAACTTTGTTTTGAATGAGGTGACGATCGACACACTTCAGCAAAAAATGAAGAGCGGCGAATATACTTCGGCCCAGGTCACGCAACTATATCTCGACCGCATTGCCGCCATTGACAAAGACGGTCCAAAGCTAAACGCCGTGATCGAAGTAAATAAAGACGCCATGAATATGGCCGCTGCCATGGATAAGGAACGTAAAAACGGCAAGGTGCGCGGGCCCCTGCATGGCATACCTGTTTTAATAAAAGACAACATTAATACCGGCGATAATATGCACACCACGGCAGGCTCGCTGGCCCTGGCGGATAACTTTGCCCCGCAGGATGCCTTTATTGTTCACCGGCTGCGCAAGGCGGGGGCGGTAATATTGGGCAAAACCAATTTGAGCGAGTGGGCAAATTTTCGTTCAACACGGTCAGCCAGCGGGTGGAGCAGCCGCGGCGGGCAAACAAAGGGCCCGTATATATTAGACCGCAACCCAAGCGGATCAAGCGCCGGTTCGGGTTCAGCGGTAGCGGCCAATTTATGCACGGTGGCCATTGGGACGGAAACAGATGGGTCGGTAGTGTCGCCGTCGTCGGTAAATGGGATAGTGGGCATAAAGCCCACTATTGGTTTGCTGAGCCGGGCAGGTATAATACCCATATCCGCCACGCAGGATACCGCCGGGCCAATGGCACGCACAGTTAAAGATGCCGCCATTTTATTAGGCGCGCTGGCAGGTATTGATACAGCGGATAGCTACACCCTAACCAGTAAAGGCAAAGCCGAAACCGATTACACCAAATTTTTAGACGCCAGCGGCCTGCAGGGCAAACGCCTCGGTATTGAAAAAACCGCCCTGAAAGGGAATGAAGAAATGGAGGCCCTGCTAAAAACAGCCATAGATACGCTGAAAAGTAAAGGCGCTGAGATAATTGAAATTGAACTTTCAAAAGAGCTTAAAGCAGCAGGCAAAGCCGAGTTTACCGTACTCCTTTACGAATTTAAAGACGGGCTGAATAAATATTTAAGCAAAACCAATTCTAAAACCAAATCGCTGCAGGATGTGATCAGCTTTAATAAAAAGAACGCCGCCAAAGCCATGCCTTTTTTTAAGCAGGAGATATTGGATCAGGCCCAGGCAAAAGGCGGCCTGGATAGCAAGGAATATACCGACGCACTCAAAATATCGCATAAAGGCACACGTACTATTGTTGATGACCTGCTTAAACAGCATAAACTGGATGCCATTATAGGCCCCACTAACGGTTTCGCTATTTGCATAGACCTGGTTAACGGCGATTATGATAATGGCTTCTCATTCTCCTCCCCGCCAGCGATGGCCGGTTATCCGCATATTACTGTGCCTATGGGTGCATGGAACGAGTTGCCCATGGGGCTATCATTTTTTGGCCCGGCTTATAGTGAGCCTGAATTAATTAAACTGGCTTATGCTTATGAGCAAGCCTCTAAAAAGCGGAGAGCGCCGAAGTTTAAGGCTGACCTGTTGTAAACCTGGCCCCACCTGGTCCACCTGGTCCAGGGTGGTCCGGGGTGGTCCACCTGGTCCACCTGGTGCAATTTGCCATTACCCCGGGAACACCCCGGTAAATCACGCCCAACAAATTTTGACAAGTATAATTTAATTTGTAATTTTATAATATGTTAATGATAGATAGAATTACATCTGATCCTGATATAATGAATGGTAAGGCATGCATCCGTGGTATGCGTATTACGGTATCTATTGTACTTAATCTTATAGCGAACGGCATGAATAAAGCCGGGATACTTGATGAATACCCGGCTTTAGAATCTGAAGATATTGATCAGTGCCTGCAATATGCCGCCTATTTAGCCGAAGAAGAATTATATACTACTCAAAAGGTATCCTGATTTGTCCGCTGTCCGAATGTCTCTGACTTCGGACGATTATGTAAATAGTCTTTAGACTATTTTATTAAAACAAATAATTTTAAGTGTAGTCGCAGACTACAGGCATAAAGATCCGAAGTTGCAAACTTCGGACAGCGGGGCCACGTGGGCCACCTGGGCCACCCGAACCCACTTCTCCGTTGTCTGTGTCCGCACAGACAACTATGGTGCTATGCTGTTTGTGCAGACACAAACAGCGGAGGTAAAATCCTACACCCTTTTAAACACCGAAGCCCCCAAGGGCGGCAAAATTATATTGATAGAGTTATCCCTCCCATGCCAGCTCACGGCTTCGCTTTTTAAAGCAGTGGTATTGGTTATCCCGCTTCCCCAGAAGTTATGGGCGTCCGAGTTAAATATTTCTTTCCAGTTACCGGCCGCGGGTACGCCTATCCTGAAATCGTGGCGCGAAACGGGCGTCATGTTTAAAACAATAACCAGGTCGTTTTTGGCATCGTGCCCCTTTCGGGTATAAACCAATACCGAATCATTGGCATTCCCACCGTCAATCCATTCAAACCCCGCCGGGTCAAAGGCTTTTTCAT
>CAISKH010000097.1 GCA_903885865.1 uncultured Mucilaginibacter sp. | reverse complement strand
GTGAGGAAGATAAAAACCGCACCCTGTTAATAATGGGTGCAGGTTTGGTTGGCGCTTTAACATTTACCTTTACCGATACCTGTTGGTTCTCGGCTGTTGAAACCATTGTATTCGCGCTTTCGTCGTTATGCACAGCTATTGTATTCTGGGCCATTTTAAAATGGGACGCCCACGCTGACGAACCCGGCGCCGATAAATGGCTTGTATTTATAGCCTATGTAATAGGCCTTTCTATAGGCATACACTTACTTAACCTGCTAACCATACCGGCAGTATCGCTGGTGTATTATTTCCGCAGGACAAAGAAAATAACTGTTAAAAACGGCATGATCGCCTTTTTTGTTAGTTTACTCATATTGGGTACCGTGCAATTCGGCATCAGGCAATTCAGCATACAATTAGCCGCTTACTTCGATCTGTTTTTTGTTAACGGGCTCGGCCTGGGCTTTGGCACCGGCGCGGTTTTTTTCTTTTTATTGCTCATCGGGTTATTGGTAGGAGGCATATTCTACAGCATACGTAACCACAAGCCTGTTTTAAACCTGGCATTTTTATGTGTGGCTTTTATATATTTTGGTTACAGTTCGTTTGTGTATATACCTATACGTGCCATAGCCAACCCCAATTTGGATAATACCCATGCCGATAATGCCTTTACCCTGAACAGTTATCTTAACCGTACGCAATATGGCGAAACGCCGTTATTGTTTGGGCCCTATTTTGATGCCAAAATAACCGACCAAACCGAAGGTGCCACAATGTACCGTAAAGGCAAAACACAGTACGAGGTATCGGGCAAAAAACAGAATTATGTTTATGACCATACTACCATGTTCCCGCGTATATACAGCCAGGAGAACCAGGATCCCCAGTTTTACAGGCAGTGGCTGCAAATTGCAGATAGTGATGCCCCTGTGTTTAGCGACAATATAAAATTCTTTTTTAGCTGGCAAACTTACCAGATGTACGTACGCTACTTTATGTGGAATTTTGCCGGCCGTATAAACGATCAGGACGGGCAGCAGCAAATGGGCGGATTTAAGGGATATGTTGACGGCGACTGGACCACAGGTATTTTTGACAAGTTCAGGCATTTACCTAAATCGGTAACACAGGGTACTACCTATACGCCCCTGTTTGCATTACCGCTAATACTGGGTTTATTAGGCGCATTCTTTCATTTTCAGCGTAAAAAACGCGACGCCCTCATTATTGCGCTATTATGGTTTTTTACCGGTATGGCTATTATTATATACGTTAACCAGCCATCGGTACAACCCCGCGAGCGGGACTATTCATATGTAGGTTCGTTTTACGCCTTCGCTATATGGATTGGTTTAGGCGTAATTGCCCTTGCCGACTTACTAAAGAAAGCTATAAATGCGAGGGGTGCCGCTATTGCCGCCACCCTGATATGTTTATTGGCTGTGCCGACAGTGTTAGCTGCCGAAGAATGGAAAGATCATGATCGCTCAACAAAACTGACGCCGCATGATATGGCTTATGATTATTTAATATCGTGCCCGCCAAACGCTATTTTATTTACTTATGGCGATAATGATACCTATTCGTTATGGTACGACCAGGAAGTAGAGAATATAAGGCCCGACGTACGCATAGTAAACCTGAGCCTGTTTACCGGCGACTGGTACATATTACAGATGACCCGCAAAATGAATGAAGCGGCGGCATTGCCCATAACCATGCCTTTTGACAAATACAAGGATGGCGTGCGCGATGTGATCTATTTTAAGGATATGAAAATACCGGGGTATACCGAAGTAAAAGATGTATTTGATTTTATATCATCGGACGATCCGCGCATGATGACACAATATCAAAGCGGCGATATTGCAAATTACCTGCCTACTAAGAACTTTAAAATAACCATTAATCCTGACGACGTAATAAAGGATGGCGTGGTCCCCGCGTCTCAAAAGAATATGATAGCCGATACCATGAAGTGGAAATACACTTCAAATTATGTAATGAAGGATAACCTGGCAATGCTGGATATACTGGCACATAATAACTGGAAAAGGCCCATATGCTTTACGGTTACCGTTGGGAGCGAAAACCTCATAGGCATGCAGCCTTACCTGTATAAAGAAGGGTTTGTATATCATTTAATGCCCCTGAAGGTTGATACCGCCAACAAAGACCAGGCCGGTAAAACCAATACCATGGTAATGTATGATAATGTAATGAACAAGTTTAAATTTGGCAACTTTAAAACCGCGCGTTACCTTGACCATGAATCAACAACTATGTTTTACCCGGTAATGATCAGCACTTTTCTTGACCTGGCTCAAAGCCTGGTACATGATGGCCACCCTGACCTTGCCTTAAAAGTGCTGCATAAATATGATGAAGTAATGCCCGATATTAATATTGATATGCACTCGTTGAGCAGTAAATTTTTTATTGCGCAAACGGCTTACCAATTGCATGACCTTACTTTAGCAACCAAATATGTAAACAGCATTGATAATTACGCCACCGACCAGTTAAATTATTATTATACCCAATTGGAAGGCAATTCAAGTACTTTTAGCCCGCGCGACGCGCAAATTGGTATCCAGCTGATAGGTGCTATGGCTGATGAGGCTAAGAACAACCATCAAACAGAGCTATACAATAAGCTGCAGGTGCAGCTAAAGGATTACGAAACCAAGTTTGCTGCTCTATTTAAGCAGTAATAATTACTATGCCTTACTGTGGCTTACGATGAGTTAAGCGCTTAACTATGGAAGAACTTAACCGGCGCGATTTTATTAAAGATACAGCAACCGCGGCTGCCGGATTAATCCTATTGCCTGCATTGCCGCTATCCGCAGCTGCAAAAGTAGTGTATGTACCTGCCGTGGATGTTCCCGTGAAAACGATAGAAACGAAGATCAGATTTTCTGTTATAGGTACTAACCATACCCATATTTACGGCATGGTTGACGCTGTGACCCGTGGCGGAGGCCAGCTTGTTTCCTTCTATGCCAAGGAGGCCGACCTCGCAGCGGCATTTGCCAAAAAATATCCGCAGGCAAAGATGGCTGGCAGTGAAAATGAAATATTGGAAGATGCTTCTGTACAATTGATACTAAGTTCAGGTATCCCCATTGATCGTGCGCCGCTGGGCGTTCGTGTAATGCAACACGGCAAGGATTACCTGGTTGATAAGCCCGGCATTATTACCTTAGAACAATTTGCCGAAGTGCGCCGCGTACAGGCAGCAACCAAACGCATTTACTCCATCATGTACAGCGAACGGTTCGAGAGCCGGGCAACCGTTAAAGCCGGCGAACTGGTTAAAGCCGGCGCCATCGGCAAGGTGATACAAACCATTAATATTGCACCGCATAAAATGAGCCCTAAAACCCGCCCGGAATGGTATTTTGATATTAAATATTGCGGCGGAATTTTAACCGATATAGGTTCGCATCAATTTGATCAGTACCTGTACTTTACGGGTACAACGAAGGCTGAAATTGTGGCCTCGCAGGTTGGTAATGTTAATCATCCCCAATACCCCAAAATACAGGATTTTGGCGATGTTATGCTGCGCGGCAATGGTGGAATGGGATACATCCGGCTGGATTGGTTCACTCCTGACGCTATACCTACATTCGGCGACGGCCGCTTAACCATACTGGGAACAGACGGTTATATTGAAGTGCGTAAAACTATTGATATTGCAGGCCGCCCGGGAGGCGACCATCTTTTCATGGCCAATCAAAAAGAAATTAAATATTTTGATTGCAGTAAAGAACCCCTGCCATTTGGCGAACAATTGGTTAACGACATTATTAACCGCACAGAAACAGCCATGCCGCAGGAACACTGTTTTTTAGCTACAGAACTTGCACTATTAGCACAGAAAAAAGCGCAGAAGATAAGTTTGCAGTAGGCAGTGCGCAGTTAGCAGGGGTTTATTGCAAACTGCTAACTCAGAACTGCCAACTGCTTTATTACATCCTCTGTATCGCCTATCTCCCCTATTCTGGGGAAAATATATTTAAGGCTGCGTTCATGCGCCTCGGCAACCATATCGGTCATGGCATCTTTGGCAAAAGTTATATTGTAAGCGCGTTCGCTTGCCTGACGGGCCGTGCCTTCTACCCCTGCACTGGTTGATACGCCTGCAAGTACAATACCGGTCACCCCTATTTTCTTCAGTTCCTGATCCAGTTGGGTTTCGTAAAAAGCGCCCCAGGTCTGTTTAGTAATAAAAATATCGCCGGGCTCGGTTTTAATTTCGGGCGTAATTTCTATCCAATCGGCCTGATGAGGTCTCGGCGGCCCCGCCGCAGGTTCCTTGCGCGCCTTTAGCCATGCCGCACCTGCCGGGTTAACGTTTACAATAACAATGGGCAAGCCAGCCTTGCGGAAGGCAGCTACCAATTTTGCCGAGTTTGCTAAAATATCGGCAACCGGGTGCGCCAGGGTTAAACCAACTACGCCTTTTTGCAGGTCGATTAATACTAACGCGGTGTTTTTATCTAATGCGGTGATCATAGTGTTTTATATAGATGCAGCACAAACTTAGTTATTTGCCTAATCTGCTTTTCAATTGTTTTGTAAAATTCAGATGATATCCTTTAAAAAATCAACACATTTTTTGAGTTGGAACGTTGTGTTATAATTAAAACCTGCAAAGATCATGAAATACGCATTTATTATTGGCACAAGTGCCTTTATAGTACCCAGCGGGGTAATTACCGCTGTTGAAGGGGGCCATTCAAAAGAAATATTGAGAATACGATCAATATATCACGACAATGAACCGGGAACGGCTTTGGCTATTGATGCCGATATTAAGGATGTGAGCGGCAATTCGATTGTGATAGCCAATAATATGGTTGAGATAAACTCGGTTTTTACGGTTGAAACCGGGCGCGATCATGTTAAGGTTTTAAGACCCGACGGCACCATTGTACTTCACGTACACCAGCTGGATGACCGCTCGGCTATGAGTTTAGAGCTAAATATTACCGGTGAGCTATTGGTAAACGCGCCGGTGGTGGCAATACGAATAACAGGTGATTTTGAATCGGGAGGGTTACATATTTTAGCCGAAAACGAAAAATTATTTATAAATGATAACGGCTATGCTACATTTGCACAAGCCGGAAAAGGCGACCTAAAGTTTACCGAAGACGGGGTAGTTTTATAATTTGATACGATAAATTAATATGGCTAATTTCCAGGAGATCATAGCATCCGACAAACCCGTGCTGGTTGATTTTTCGGCCGAGTGGTGCGGGCCGTGTAAAATGATGCCCCCTATTTTAAAGGAGCTTAAAACCAATATGGGCGATAAGGTTACTATTATTAAAATAGATATTGACAAAAACCCGGCTGCGGCGAGCGCTTACAAGATACAAAGCGTACCTACGCTCATGATATTTCAGAAAGGACAAACCAAATGGCGGCAAAGCGGCGTAGTGCAGGCCGGCCAGTTGCAGCAAATTATAACGCAATACCTGTAACTATAAATTTAATATAGCGTTGTTAATACGTTTACACTTAATAACCATATTTGTATAAAGACCTCTAAGGCAGAAATTGAGCCTTTAAATACTATTGCCTTAAATAATTTGTTACAATAATATACCAGTTATCTAAATTCTTAAACTCTAAAAACCGGGGGGTACAATGTCACAGCAAGTAGGGTTTATGCCGCAGCGCCAGTTTCATGTATTGATAGACATGGCGAACAGGCAACATAATTTAACTGTTTTACCGGGCCAGGCGGGAAACTTCCGGGTTATTGAACAGGGTAAGGTTTTGGGTGAAGTTGATTTTACCCCCCAGCATAAATGCGTCCGCAGAACCGGGCGACTCAGAAAATCTATGTTAAGGCAGCTTGAAAGTCATATCAGGAATTATTATTCGCTGTTTAAGGGTTTGGTATCTTACCGCTAAATAATATCTGTTTACTTTCTATACCAGGCCATCAGCAGCAATACCATTTGGTTATAAGTACCTAAACCCCGCGGCTGATTATTGGCCTTTAAATAATCATCATAAAAAATACTGCTTAATATACCCGCCCTGCTTCGGAAAGAAAGCCAGTAAGCGCGCTCGGCCTTAAAATCACCGCGAACGGCTTTTGACAGGTGTGTTTTTAATTCATTGTTGGCCGCGGTATCCCTGCGGCGCAGCGCACGCATACATTCGTCCAGGGCCTCCTGGTAGACCGAGTAACGCAACAGCCTGTCGTGCGAACCGATCCCGGCCAGGAAACCTGCAAAATTGGCCTCATCTTCGGGCCCGTAACCCATTTGGTGCGACATTTCATGGCAGGCCACAAATGAACGTTCAAAAACGGGTATCTGGTAATTCATCTGCGCTTCGGTAGTAAAAGGGTTATAATAGCCCGAAGTGCCCATGTAATTCATCATGGGGGTAAGTATCGATGGTTTAATATCGGGTTGCCAGGTACGAAAATCGGCAGAATCAGCCGAGAGTTTGCCAACAGCGTTTATCGCGGTTTGGTAAATGGCAGCATTGCTTTGTAAAGTATCGGTAGCATTAATACGTGCGCGGCAGGCATTGGCGCTATCAATAATAATACAGGTAACCGCCTGCAGATCGGCAGTTGTAAAATTAGTGTCGCGCAGGCCGAGCTGTTGGGCGGCTGATGGTCGGAAATAGTTTAGCCCCCAAAAAAGGTAAAAAATTAGCAGGCCCGCCTGTATACCTATTATCAAGCCCAACAAAGCGTTTCCAACGCGTTTAAACTGTTTCTTAAACACCTGCACGATAAGCCTGCATGCAAAATAGATCAAATAAGCGACAACGACGATATATAATACATCGCCAACGCTGAACGGGAACAGGTTAAGAACAGGATGGATTACCCGGCAAATAAATACATAAAGCCCTTCGGAATAATAGCGCTCAACTGCGGCGGGGTGGTCTTCAAATAAGGCTATCAGCAAGAGTCCTATTGCC
>CAISKH010000096.1 GCA_903885865.1 uncultured Mucilaginibacter sp. | reverse complement strand
CAGGCCGGTTTTTTGGCTGCCGCCGGTACGTACGCATTAGATCATCATGTAGAACGACTGAAAATAGACCACGCCCTCGCCCGGATATTAGCCGATGCCTTGAGCCAATGCGCCTGGGTAAGCAACGTACTACCCGTTGAAACCAATATTGTTTTATTTGATACCGTGGAACCTGCCGCGCTGATCATTGAAAAACTGGCCGCGCACGGTATAAAGGCGTTGCCAACGGCCCAGAACCGCATCCGCTTTGTATTGCACTTGGATGTGCACCCCGAGCAGGTGGAGCATGTGGTTAAGGTGGTGAGTAGGGAGTGGTGAGTTTTGAGCCATGCCTGCCGGCAGGCAGGTAATGGGTTGTAATTATTTTGGTAAATAGCTGATTATTAATCAATAAAGGTGTTCACGTTTTTAAGCGTGAACGCTCGTGAACACTTCGTGAACGCTCGTGAACACTGTCTCGCCCTGAAAAAAGTTGACCCTTTTTGTTAATAATCCTGTAATGAGTTTACACTTGGTCTTGTCCGGATTTTAGTTGACACTTTTGGAGGGTTAAAAACCTTATTAAATACACACTAAGATATTCATTTAATTGATAACAAACTATCTATTCCCGTTGATTTAATGTTGGAATAGGATTTGTCTTTTTCTTTCTTCTGTTCTTCCAATATTTTATCAATGGGTCGCTGGTTTGATGAGCAACAACCGGCGTTAAATTACTACAGCTCATATGGGGCCTGACATTATTGTAAGCTTCTACAGCTATTTTAACAGCCAGTAAGGCTTCTGATCTTGATTTGAATATGCGACTAAGTTTAAACTCGGTTTTTAGGATGCCGTTTATTCTTTCAGCAATTGGATTTTCGTATGCTTCGCCATGCTGGGTCATACTTACGGCTATCTTTTCTTTATTGAGTAATTTGATATAATCATAGCTGCAATACTGTACCCCTCTATCGGAATGGTGCATTAATGGCAACACCGTTGTACGATTATTTATAGCCATATTCAAAGCATTAATAGTACCTTCATTAGTCAGGTATGGGTGCAAGCAATACCCCATGATCTTCCTGGAATAAGCATCCGTTATTAAGCTTAGGTAATTAAAATCATAGGTTATACAGATATAAGTTATATCTGCTACCCAGAGTTGTTCGGACCTGTTTATATCCAGGTTCTTTGCCAGATCAGGATATTTCCAAAACATATGGTTGGATTGGGTTGTACGGGGGCCGCGCAATTTCCGGTTGATCAATAAGCCATGATTTCTCAATAAAGTATTTAACTTATCTCTTCCTATACTAATATGATTGGTTCTGAGAGGCTGATAAATACATTTATACAGCTTGTGAAGACCCAGGCCAGGTAACTCGCGCCGTACTTGTGCCACTAATTCCAGCACCATCAATTCCATTTGTTGTGTATCATTCAGATACCATTCCTTTTGATAGAATGCTTGTCGGGATTTACCAAACAGTTTACAAAGCGGCCCTACACCCATCCTTGTAATATGCTTTTCTTTGATCAGCATCACGGTTTGGTACCACGCTTTTTTCGCACCGGAACCTTGAGCTCCTTCTCAGCGTAATCAATCATAGAGTTTAATCCATAAATGAGAACATTCGCCTTTTCCAGCGATTTTTCTAATTGCTTAATTCGTTGTTTAAGCGCTTTAGGATCGTCTTTCTTCTTGGGGTCCATGGAAGCTAAAGTTATAGCTCCTTTTTCTAATTTCTTCTTGTAAACGTTAATCCAGTTCAATAAAATATGAACGTTAGGCAAACGATAGCTTTTCGCCACCTCTTTTGCAGACTGATTACGATACATAACCAGCAAAACGAGTTTTTCCTTAAACTCTTCGGAGAACGTAAATCGCTCCAACATTTTTTCTTCCATCTGGAATACAATTATTCCAAAAGTGTAAACCTATAGCCGTATGAGACCGATTTGACAACTTTTTAAAAGTTGTCAAATCTAACGCACCTAATCACTAACCTCTATTTCACCACCCTGTCACCCGACTGCCTTTCAACCATCCAGCCAGGATATTCTTTCGGTAGTGCACTCACTTCTTCAATTCTTTTCAATTCATCGGCTGATAGTTGTACCTCTGTCGACTTCAAATTATCATGTAGCTGGTCAATATTTTTCGCGCCTATTATGGTGCTGGTTATGCCTTTTTGTAAACGCACCCAGGCCAATGCAACCTGCGCTACCGAAACTTTATGCTGTTTACTGATGTCGGCCAGTACATCAATAATATCATAGGTTTTCTCTTTGTTGATGGGCGGAAAATCAAAAACATCCCTGCGTGCGCCGCCTACTTTGTCTGTATCGCGGGTATATTTTCCCGAAAGGAAACCGCCTGCCAGCGGGCTCCAGGGCATAATAGCCAGGTTCTGATCAATAGCCAACGGTACTATTTCGCGCTCAATATCGCGGCCGGCCAGCGAGTAGAAGTATTGCAGCCCTACAAATTTGTTCCAGCCATGTTTATCGGCTATGCCAAGCGCCTTCATCACCATCCACGCGGGCCAGTTGCAAATGGCTAT
>CAISKH010000095.1 GCA_903885865.1 uncultured Mucilaginibacter sp. | reverse complement strand
TTGAATAAGGCAGGTAATTTAAAAAGGCCAGTATGCCCACAATATGCAGCCACCAGCAAATACGTTCGGTAATAACTAAAGTATGGGCATTTGCAGACAATAGCGGCGCCAGCAAACTGCTCACCGGGAAGCTCCCCGCTTTAATATAATGGCCAAAATGCAGGGCCTGCAATTTATAGTCGGCGGCGTTCATGGTTAAAAAGGCGGTCATCAAACATATTTCGATGATGAGGATATAGTTTGCGTCTGACCGGGGCCATTCGGTCATTTCGGTGCCGCTGAAACGCTTTAAGCGGAGGATATTACGGCGTGCAAGGAAAACTATACAGGCGGTAAGCACTAACATGGCTAATATTTCAAAACCGCCTATCAGCAGGCCGTATAAGCTGCCTAATGGTTTTGAAAAAATACGGTGCGAACCAAATATGCCATCGATCATGATCTCCAGCACTTCCAGATTGATGATGATAAACCCCGCGTAAATAAAAAAGTGCATAATGGCGGCAACCGGGCGTGTAACCATTTTGGTTTGCCCAAAAGCCACCTTTGCCATAACCATCCAGCGTTTTGCAGGCTGATCAGAGCGGTTGGTATCCTTGCCCAACAGAATATTGCGCCTTATTTTAGCCGCGTTTTTACTGAACAGGTAAATTGCCGCGGTTAGTACCAGGATGAATAAAAGTTGTGCAATCATTATGCGAACATAGTGGTTTGTTCAAAGATAGTTTTATAGATGGTGAATTAAATTAGCAAGTAATCAAAATATTCCACGGGGACTAAGTAACACCTTTTTTCAAAAAAAAATGCCTTTAAATAAAAAAAAAGCTACATTTGCACTCCTTAAAAGAGCGGTATCATAGCTCAGTCGGTAGAGCAAAGGACTGAAAATCCTTGTGTCGCTGGTTCGATCCCAGCTGATACCACAAAAAAAGCCTCTTAGATAGCCTCTAAGGGGTTTTTTGTTTATATGGGTACAAAAATGGGTACACTTTAGTGTTAAATAAGCTGTTTTAGTTCCGTACCCCACGTTTACCATTTTAATAGTCGTAGTTTATACTTATCCCGGCACTAATTAAAATCTCTGTAATTACATTACTACCTTTAGGAGTTATGGCATAGGCTTTATCAATTTTAAATCGCTGAAAGGGTTTAATTAAGCGAGGCTTGCCTAATTCACTTACTAAGCCTAATATTTTTAAATAATCTATCGTATGGCGGGTTGACCGCTTACAGCTATTAAAAGCGTTTGCGTAGGCCGTTTTAGTTAATCGGGGCATAATGTGAATATTTAACAAGCATTGAAAGGCAAAAGTATTTCTTATCCCCTGCCTGCGGGGTATGTACAGATCAATCAAAGCCGGGCTTAAACTGTTTAATTTACAGGCAGCTATTAAGATAGGGTTTATACCCTTATCATTGATAGTAACAGGGCTTACCCCACCGCTATACCTATGTACCTGTTTATCCATATTCAAAGATATGTAAACAACTTAGTAGGCTAAAGTGGTAAACGTGTCTTATATCGCCTCTAATACAGCCTACGGGCAACAAAAAGCTATCAGTCCCACCCCATCAAAACTAAAGTTGTTTAATCTCGGAATGATAGACCCCCGGTTATGGCGTAGTTACCCCGTAACTGTGGGTACATAATGTTAATTTCGGCAACTAAAAAATTAAAAAGCGAAAAATAAAATTTACATTTCTCAAATTATGATCGTGGAATTATTAAAAAGACGTACAAAAGTTTAAATTGATTTTTTGACAATAAGATACTAACAACCAAAGCTTTAAATATTTTATTTCGGAATAAGTAAATGCACTTTTATAGCATTGTTTTACTGCAATTTGAAAACATTGTAAAACAGGTGTTTTAGGTACGGTGATTATCGTTCGTATCTGCACACACAAATGTTTTTTTTATTTTGGAATTTCAACCCACCCCCTTTGATACTTTTTTGACCTCTTTTGGGGTAGGTGGCCTCTTAAATAGGGGGGATTACTCCGAAAGTCCATATATATACATTTTTTTTGGGGGTGTGGTACTTCATAGCCCCCGGTACTTCGGCAAATGGGGCTAAAGTGTATATTTATGTGGGATTGTTCTTTAGGTAGTGTATCAGTTTGAATTTATTTTATTTTTTTACTGGGGTGAAGTTAGTAATTTTGTTTCATGCAGAAAAAACCGCAACCAAAAGATGC
>CAISKH010000094.1 GCA_903885865.1 uncultured Mucilaginibacter sp. | reverse complement strand
CATCTCAAATCTCACGTCTCAAATCTTAAAAAAAATAAATCTTAATAAAATGAAAACATACTTAATGCCATCAATAAAACTAACCCTTATCCTTTTGGTGCTCCTGTCGGGATTGTACCCTTTGGTAATAGCAGGGGTAGGAAAATTTACACCGGGACAAGGTGATGGCGAGACCCTGCAATATAAAGGTCGTGTAGTTGGATATGCCAATATCGGGCAAAAATTCACTAAGGACAAATATTTCTGGTCTCGCCCGTCAGCTGCCAATTACCAGGCAGATGCAGGCTCTGGTTCGAACAAGGGCCCGGCAAATGCCGATTATTTAAAAGGAGTAAGCGCGCTTATTGACACATTTACAAAACATAACCCAACAGTAAGGAAGGACGAGATTCCTGCTGAGTTGGTTACTGCGTCGGGCAGCGGATTGGATCCTGACCTGTCGCCGGAGGGGGCACAGGTACAGGCTGCCCGTGTAGCAACTACCAGGGGTATTACTGTTAGTGCGGTTAATAATATCATCGCTGCCAATACAGAGGGGCCCTTATGGGGCTTATTTGGCCCGCCAAAAGTGAATGTATTAAAATTAAACATAGCCCTTGATGAGCTAAAAAAATAATAATTAATGCACGTAATAACCTGCATTAATAAAGAAAAGCATGGACAATTCATAAATTAGTTTGTTTGTTGATTAATTAATTAGAACATAAAAATCCATGTGAAAAAGGGGGTGTTTTTTAACACTCCCTTTTATAGGTTTTATAGCTTTGTAAAAAATGAGTGAAGAAAATAAGGAGCAATCGGTTGAACATTTCCTGGAACTGATCAAACGGTCGCGCAGGGGTAAGTTCAAGATATATATAGGCATGAGCGCCGGCATTGGCAAAACTTACCGTATGCTGCAGGAAACACAAGCCTTACTGCGTAATGGCATTGATGTTAAAATTGGTTATATAGAAACCCATCAGCGTAAAGAAACACAGGCGTTATTGGAGGGGTTACCTGTTATACCGCGCCGCCACCTGTTTTACAAGGGTAAAGACGTGGAAGAAATGGACCTGAATGCCATACTTAACCTAAGGCCCGAAGTAGTGGTAGTGGATGAACTGGCCCATAGCAATATTGAGGGCAGTAAGAACGAGAAACGATGGCAGGATGTAGTTGATATTTTAAACGCGGGCATTAACGTAATAAGCGCCGTAAACATTCAGCATTTGGAGAGCCTGAATGAGGAAATAGAGAAAATAACCGGCGCAGCCATCAACGAGCGTATACCTGATAAGGTTTTACAAATGGCGGACGAAGTGGTAAACATCGACCTTACCGCTGATGAACTGATAGACCGCCTGAAAGAAGGGAAAATATACGATGCACACAAGATACCCCTTGCATTAGGTAATTTTTTTCAGACGGAGCGCATATTACAACTGCGCGAGCTGGCCCTCCGCGAAGTGGCCCACCAGGTAGAGCGTAAAATATTTACGGAAATACCCAAAAATATAAAACCGCGCGCCGAAATATTTTTAGCCTGTATCAGTACCAATGATGAGTCGGCTAAAAATATTATACGGAAAACAGCGCGCTTATCATCCTATTATCATAGTAAATGGTATTTACTTTATGTACAAACATCCAATGAAAGCAGCGATAAGATCAACCTGGCCTCGCAACGTCACTTGATCAACAACATGAAACT
>CAISKH010000093.1 GCA_903885865.1 uncultured Mucilaginibacter sp. | reverse complement strand
TGGTCGGTTATTGATTCGGGGCGAAGCACGCGCCAGGCTGTACCATAGTCGTGCGTTTTTTTCATAAAAAGCCCCTTGCAAATATTAATTACGGCTTCGTATTCGGCTGGTGTATTCAAGTTGTTGGAATGTTTAAAAGTTGTAAGGTTGAAATGTTGCAATATGCGGCGATTAAACCTTCATTCAAAATCACAAAATCTAAAGTAACTTTACAACATTACAACTTTGCAACTTTACAACATAACAAACAGTGGCTAAAGATACATTTTTTCATAAAAAGGCAACGCTAAATGCACGGGGTAAACTTATTGAACTGGGCACACCTAAGGTAATGGGCATAATTAACCTTACGCCCGATTCTTTTTATGCCGGAAGCCGAAAGCCCGCCATTGTCGATGCCTTGCAGCAAGCTGAAAAAATGTTGACGGAGGGCGCTACGTTTTTAGATTTGGGCGCCTACTCCTCGCGCCCCGGCGCGGATGATATTTCTGTGCAGGAAGAAATGGATAGATTGTTGCCTGTAATGGAAGCCATTGCAAAAAGTTTCCCCGATGCGGTTTTATCGGTTGATACCTTCCGCGCGCAGGTAGCGGAAGCTGCGGTAAAAGCAGGGGCGCATATGATTAATGATATCTCGGGCGGCCAACTGGACGCAGATATGTTCTCCACAGTTGCGCGCTTGAAAGTGCCCTACGTCCTTATGCATATGAAAGGCAACCCCAAAACCATGAACCAGTTAGCGGTTTACGACGATGTTTTTAACGAGGTGTTCGATTATTTTGTTGAACGCTGCAACCAACTAAGGCAGTTAGGCGTAACCGATATAATTATCGACCCGGGCTTCGGCTTCGCCAAAAAACCGGAGCATGGCTATACGCTGTTAAACCGACTGGATGAATTTAACACCTTAGGGCTTCCCATCTTGGCAGGCCTATCCCGCAAAAAAATGATCTATAGCCTGTTGGGCGTTACTGCAGATAATGCTTTGAATGGCACTACGGTTTTGAATACCATCGCCTTAATGAAAGGCGCTAATATTTTAAGGGTGCATGATGTGAAAGAGGCGGTGGAGGCAATTCGGTTAATAGCAGCTTTTAATAATTAAAAAAAGGGGTGTCATACTGAGGCTCTCGAAGTATGTGCGGGGGCCTTTACGCACACTCTTCGACGGGGCTCAAGAGTGACGGCCCCTTTTTAATTTCTCAATTAAATCCCACAATCGGGTGCGGCACATATAACTCTTCCAGTTTATTTATTTCTTCGGATGATAGTTTAACGGATAGGGCTGCTACGGCATCTTCCAACTGCCCGGGCTTGCTGGCACCAACAATGGGCGATGTTATAACAGTTTTTGATAGCATCCATGCCATAGCAACCTGCGCGTTTGGCAAGCCCCGTTGAGCAGCAATTGCATTCAGGCGTTCCACTATCTCAAAATCGCCAAATTTGCCGTAAATGTCTTTTCCGTAGCCATCCGTGCGGGCGCGATCGGTTTCGTTGCGGTCCTTGTTTAGCGGGCGGGTAAGCAATCCCCGGGCCAATGGCGACCATGGAATAACCGCTATCTTTTGATCTTTACATAAAGGCAGCATCTCGCGTTCCTCCTCGCGGTATATTAAATTATATTGTGGCTGCATCGATACAAATCTTGTCCATCCATGCAGATCGGCCACGTAAAGCGCTTGCGCAAACTGCCAGCTGTGCATAGACGAGGCGCCAATGTAACGTGCCTTGCCCGCTTTTACCACATCATGCAGGGCCTCCATAGTTTCCTCTATCGGGGTATCATAATCCCAGCGATGGATCTGGTATAGGTCCACATAATCTGTGCCCAAACGGGTCAAACTGTCATCAATGGCGCTCATAATATGCTTGCGCGATAAGCCTTTATCATTCGGCCCTGGCCCCATTGGGTTAAAAACTTTGGTGGCCAATACAACTTCATCGCGTTTAGCAAAATCTTTCAGCGCTTTGCCAACTACGCGCTCGCTTTCGCCATCGGCGTAAACATCGGCGGTATCAAAAAAATTAATGCCCAGCTCCAGCGCTCTTTTAATGAACGGGCGTGTTTGTTCCTCGTTCAACGCCCAGGGCCACCTTTGGGTAGGTTTGCCATAGGTCATGGTGCCCAGGCAAAGTTTAGAAACTGTGAGGCCTGTATTGCCAAATCTTACGTATTCCATAGTTGCGGTAAATTTCAGGCAAATTACAAATAATATAAAACCGCGCAAAAAGAAAGGGGTCCGAATGGGTTTACTGATGTAACCGCCCCACTTTTGAAAGCACCGGTTCTTTTTTGTAAAACTCTATGCCAATGTTATCAATATGAGCGATTAACTCTTTGTGCTTTAGGCTGGCATAACCAACCAGGTCTACAAAATAAGGCAATGAACTTTCTTCAAATTCATTTTTAACACTATTTATAATTTCGGGGCTCAAATTTGTATCCATTATTGCCAGATCAATATCGCTGCCGGGTTTGTATTTACCATTGGCACGGCTGCCGAATAGATGCACCCGTTCTATTTCAGGATATTTTCTGAAAATATTTTTTATAGTTTCAAGGTCTCTATACGTTAATCCACTATTCATTAAAAAGATTTGTTTGATTTTTACTCAATTGCAACAGGAAGAAATTGTAAACCCCCTCTATAGCCGGAAATATATTTTCACGAATTTCAGGTTCAGCTTCCTCAAATTTTGCACCACTATAATCATGTGATAATTCATTCCTGATAGTTAGTGCATCAATAAGCGGTTGTGCGTCTGTAATAAGACCGCTTTTATAAGCCTGCCTTATTGTTTCTTTTGGAGTTGGTTTAAACTGAAGTCCTTCGGCCTCCATATAGTCTTTTAAAGTATTCCAGCACAGCTCAATAGTAAATTCAAAACGTTGTATAACACCATTTCTTTCCAGTTCAGTTAAATTCTCAATTGCTAAAGCTTCTTTTAATCGTTTAAAAGCTTTTTCAAAATTTTGAAAGCGTTGTTGCCACCTAATGCCTGTATTGCTCATATTTTAATTCCTATTTCAAAGCTACTATTTTAATGTGAACATATAAAGCGGGGTGTTGATACCCAAATCGTGAACATCTGTTATCTGATAATTTTTTCATCATATTGTTTTAAAGATTTATTACTTTGCAAGCGTTAATACCAACCCCGATGGCTATCGGGGTAAACCTACATACCGCTTAATATTATGTGTGCATACCGCAGTTCAGACTGGTTTGGCAAGAAAGATAAAATGGGTTTCATCTACCGCAGCTGGATGAAAAACCAGGGCATGCCCGAAGATATGTTTGATGGCCGCCCTGTTATAGGTATCTGCAATACCTGGTCGGAGCTTACCCCCTGCAACGCGCATCTGCGTGATATTGCAGAAAGTGTAAGGCGGGGCGTACTGGAAGCTGGCGGTTTCCCGCTGGAGTTTCCAATTATGTCGTTAGGCGAAACGCTGCTTAAACCTACCGCCATGCTTTTCCGCAACCTGGCAAGTATGGATGCCGAAGAGTCAATACGGGGTAACCCGATTGACGGCGTGGTGCTGCTTACCGGCTGCGATAAAACCACCCCCTCAACCATGATGGGCGCGGCCAGTGTCGACCTTCCTACTATAGTAGTGCAGGGCGGCCCTATGCTGAATGGCAAATATAAGGGCCATGATATAGGTTCGGGCACCAGCGTTTGGACGCAAACTGATGACCTTAAAACAGGCAAAATATCCTACGAAGAATTTACCGAAGCCGAAAGCTGTATGTCGCGTAGTGCGGGCCATTGCATGACAATGGGTACCGCCTCAACCATGGCTTGTATGGTAGAGTCGCTAGGCATGTCGTTAAGCGGAATGGCCGCTACCCCGGCGGTTGATTCGAGGAAAAAACGCATTGCGCAACTTTCGGGCAGGCGCATTGTGGAGATGGTGAAAGAGGATCTTAAAATGTCGAAAATATTAACCCGCGCGGCATTTGAGAACGCGATAAAAGTTAACGCGGCTATTGGCGGTTCATCCAACTTTGTGATCCACTTAACCGCTATAGCGGGCCGTATAGGCGTCGATCTGAACATAGAAGATTTTGATAAAATAGGCAGTAAAATGCCGCTGTTATTAAACCTGATGCCATCGGGAAAATACCTGATGGAAGATTTTTATTATGCAGGCGGCTTACCGGCTATAATTAAACAAATGGGTTCTGTATTAGACCTTGATACGCTAACCGTCACCGGCAAATCGCATAGAGAAAACATAGCAACCACCGGCACTATTTATAATGAAGAAGTAATACATACTTTTAAACAACCCATGATACCCGAAGCAGGCATTGTAGTACTAAAAGGCAACCTGGCTTTAAACGGCGCGGTTATTAAACCATCAGCCGCTACGCCCGAATTAATGCAGCACCGTGGCCGTGCTGTTGTTTTTGAAGATATTGAAGATTATCACGCCCGCGTTGACGACCCTAACCTGGAGATTGACGAAACCTGCGTAATGGTTTTAAAAAGCGTTGGCCCGGTAGGTTATCCCGGTATGCCGGAGGTAGGCAATATGGTGCTGCCTAAAAAATTACTGGATAAGGGCGTAACCGATATGGTGCGCATATCCGACGGGCGCATGAGCGGTACTGCGTTCGGTACGGTGATACTGCATGTTTCGCCCGAATCGGCCATTGGCGGTAATTTAGGGCTGGTTGAAAATGGCGATATAATAGCACTGGACGTAGCGGGTAAATCTATCCATTTAGAAGTATCAACCGAGGAACTGGCCGTACGCAGAAGCAAATGGAAAGCCGCACCACCGGCATCAAACCGCGGCTATGTAAACCTTTATGTTAACCACGTACAACAAGCCGACAAAGGCGCCGACCTCGATTTCCTGGTAGGCGGTTCCGGTTCGCAGGTAACCAGGGATTCGCATTGAAGCCCCACCCAACCCTCCCCGGTAGGGAGGGCTTTAAGAGGGGTTATATAAAGTATTTAAACTAAAAACAATCAAAAAGTCTCCCCTACCGGGGGAGATTTAGAGGGGGCTAACATGATAATATTCATCCTTATCCTTTGCATTGCAACGCTTATACTGCTCGTAACCTGGGCAAAGGTAAATGTGTTCCTTACGTTCCTTATTATTTCGCTTATGGCGGCCCTGCTGTTGGGTATGCCGCTAGCCCATATCCCCCAAACTGTAAATAAGGGTATTGGCGATATGCTGGGTTCGCTGGTTATTATTATTGTGCTGGGCGCTATGCTGGGTAAGTTGGTAGGTGTAAGCGGCGCGGCACAAAAAATTGCCACCTCCATGCGCAATGTTTTTGGCGAAAAGTATATTACCTGGGCCATGAGTGTAACCGGCTTTATTGTGGGTATATCCTTGTTTTATAATGTGGGGTTTTTCCTGATGGTACCTATTATTTTTTCGGTTGCCAGCCGGTATAAATTACCAGTGGTATATGTGGGCATACCCATGCTGGCATCGTTATCAGTAATGCACGGGTTTTTGCCGCCGCACCCCTCGCCTATGGCACTGCAAATACAGTTTCATGCCGATATATCTAAAGTGTTTATCTATGGTGTTATTGTAGCTGTTCCGGCTATCGTCATAGCGGGGCCACTGTTTGCACGGTTTCTGCGTACTATGCCGTCTAACTCCATAATTGCACTATCGGTACGGGAAATTCCCGACGAGCAGCTTCCCGGCCTTGCCAATAGTATTTTATCGTCGTTGTTGCCGGTAATTGTTATCGGCATAAGTATAATACTTATGCCGTTTCTCGGCGTTCATCCCCGGTTAAAGAATATAGTAGGCTTTTTAGGCGATCCCAACATCGCCATGATGGAAACCATCCTCATCGCTACTTATACCCTGGGCATGCGCATGGGCATGAAACTCACCGAAGTAATGAACGTGTATGCCGACGCGGTTAAAGAAATATCTATGATCCTGCTTATCATCGGCAGCGCGGGCATACTCAAACAAGTGTTTTTAGATAGCGGCGCAAGCGGCCAGATAGCCACAACTTTGCAAGGGCTAAACCTGCCGCCCCTATTGCTGGGTTGGATAATAGCCGCCATACTAAGGCTTTGCTTAGGTTCGGCAACCGTGGCGGGTTTAACCGCGGCAGGCATTATTTACCCGTTGATGCATGCAAGCGGCGCAGACCCCAACCTGATGGTGCTTTCGGTAGGCGCGGGCAGTTTGTTTTGCTCGCATGTTAATGATACTTCGTTTTGGGTTACCAAGGAGTATTTCGGGTTGAGTATGAAGAACACGTTCCTTTCCTGGTCGATGATGGAGACGCTGGTATCGGTTATAGGGCTGGGCGGGGTGTTGTTATTAAATATGGTAATACATTAATCATTATTGAAGCATATGAGAAAGCTATTTTTAATAGGGGTAATGGGGATGATGATCTCCCTTGCTTATGGCCAAACTATCGACAATACCTTAACCGCCAAGGAAAAGAAAGATAACTGGAAGCTGCTGTTTGACGGCAGCACGGCCAACGGCTGGGTAAGTGCCGATGGCAAACCCGTAACCGCCGCGCCCGGCGCGTGGGAAATAGTTAACGGGGCGCTCACCCTTAAGAAAGGCGCTACTGGCGGCGATATTTATACTACTGATGAGTACGGCGATTTCGAGTTTACGGCCGATTTTAACATTGAACCCGCTACCAATACCGGCATCAAGTACTTTTGCTATCACTATACCAAGGGTGGCTACCTGGGTTGCGAGTTCCAGATCATTGATGATGTGTTGGGCGAGGATAACAAGCAAGCCAACCACCTGTTAGGCTCTTTATACGATGTATTGGCGCCGGTAGAAGCCAACAAGAAAGTGAACCCTCCCGGCCAGTGGAACACCATACGCATAGTAGCCAAGGGCCAGCACGTGGAGCATTGGGTAAACGGCATTAAGGTATTAGACTATACCCGCGGCAGCAAAGCGTACCTCGACGGTGTGGCCGGCAGCAAATTCAGTAAGGCCGAGCCGGTGTTTGGCATGGTTGATAAGGGCCGCATCCAGCTGCAGGACCACCATGGGCCGGTGATGTTTAAGAATATTAAGGTGAGGGTGTTGTAAGCCAGAAATATCTACCCCCAAACGCCGAATATCGAATGATGAAGTGGATGCCTAACTTCATCATTCGATATTGATTTAACAAGGTGTGCTTTGTATATGCTATGGTGCTGTTACACGCGAATATGTAACAGTTGGAAATTCCAACCAACGTGAGATTTTTTTAATTTATAAATGCATGAATGTGATTATATTCGATATATTATAAAACTATTTACCAAGTCAATTAGTAATTAAAAACGGCCAAAAAAAATGAAAAGAATAGTTTCTAATTTGTTTTTCTGTGGCCTGCTTTTAGCGGTCTCAATGGCTGCCGCACAAACCAATTCCAATAAAAAGCCAAATGTAATAATTATACTGGCTGATGATATGGGGTATGGCGATGTATCGGGAAATAACCCTTACGCCCGCACAAAAACACCCAATATTGACAAAATGGCGCAAAACAGTGTTGTATTTACCGATGCACATTCGGGCGGGGCGGTGTGCACGCCCTCGCGATACGGACTTATTACCGGGCGATATTATTTTCGCGTTCCGCAGCACCATGAGTTTTTAGGGTATTTGCCACCGCTTATTGAACAGGGCAGGGAAACCATAGGCTCGCTGATGCAGAGGGCAGGATACACTACTTCCGCCATCGGCAAATGGCACCTGGGCCTCAATTGGCAATTAAAAGACAGTAGCAAGGCGCAAATACCTGAACGGGATGATAAAACGGCTACCAATACCGATTTTTCCAAAGATGTAAGCGGCGGCCCCAATTCGCTGGGCTTTAATTATTCTTACCTATTGCCGGCATCATTGGATATGCCGCCTTATGTATTTGTAAAAAACAATCACGTTATTGACCCTGATGTAATGCTGACCGCTGATGCCTATCCAAAAACACTGCCGGAAACAGCTTTTGTGTGGGACAGAAAATACACCAACGAAAATGATGTATACTGGGAACGCGGTGTTTGGTGGCGGAATGGTGAAATGTCTAAATCATTCAAAATGGAAAACTGCCTGGACACGCTGGTAAACCAGGGCATATCATTTATAAAAAATCAGACACACAATAACCCCCAAAAACCATTTATGCTTTACCTGGCATTAACCGGCCCGCATACACCATGGATGCCCAATAAAAATTTTAAAGGCACCAGCGTCATGGGCACCTATGGCGATTTTATTTCGCAAATAGATAATTATGTGGCGCAAATAAACGCATTATTAAAAAATTTAAATATCGACAAAAACACTATTGTCATTTTTGCGAGCGATAACGGCGCGCCCTGGGCCGAAGATGATATACAGGTTTACGGGCATCAAAGCAATTATACCAGAAGGGGCCAAAAGGGCGATATCTGGGATGGCGGGCACCATATTCCGCTCATTGTTAAATGGCCTGAACAAATAAAAGAAAGATTTAAGTACACACAAACCGTTAGCCTGGTGGATTTTATGGCTACTTTTGCCGAATTGACCGGCCAGCCGATAAAAAAAAATTACGGCGAGGATAGTTTTAGTTTTTATAAAGTACTGAAAAGCCGGTCGGTTGTGCCGGTTCGCGACCAGATAATTTACATTTCGTCGCGCAATATGCTTGCCATTAAAAAGGATGACTGGAAATTTGTTGACGGACTTGGCTCGGGCGGGTTTACCGAACCCGGTAAGCTAAAACCTGTTAAAGGCGGCCCTTTAGGGCAGTTATATAATTTAAAAACAGACCCGCTGGAGAAAAACAACCTTTACCGGCAATATCCCGCAAAGGTTAAAGAATTAAAAGCGTTGCTTAATAAACTAAAGGCACAGGGCTATAGTAAACCAACCCGATAATAAATTTTAAAAAAACATAACATTGCACTATGAAGAATTTTAAACCCTGCTTTTTAATATTGCTTATGATGTTATGCAATTGTGTATTCGCTCAAAAAAACGGCAATAAAAAACCCAATGTGCTTTTTATTATTGTTGACCAATTGCGGTATGACGCGTTAAGCATAGCCGGCAATACAATAGTTAAAACCCCTAATATTGACAGGATAGGGCGGCAGGGCGCGTATTTTAAAAATAATTATACACCCATGGCTGTTTGTGCCCCGGCCCGCGCATCGATATTAACAGGGAGAACGGTTGAGCATACCGGAATGAACAACAATGATGCTTATAAACCAGCGCCGGGTGTTATGTCGCAGCAAACCTATGACGAATTTTTAACTTCGGCAGGATATCGCGCAGAGTATTATGGCAAATGGCACTCTACCCCGGCACATTTTGAGGTATACCAAAACCCCGAAAAACTAACCAGCAAAGGCACACCAATTATGGGGCCTGGTATGCAGCAGCATTTCCGCGATTATCTCCATAAAAACGTCCCCGAGAGGGCACCGAAAAAAGGCGAATTTATTGATAGTTTTTCGGGTCGGCCCTACACGCCTAATCCGCTGGATAAACAATTAAATGGCGGCGCAGAGGAGGGCCTGAAAAACACTCAGCCCGATTTTCATGGAGAATTAGATATACCTTCTGAATATTCTTTAACGGCCCAGCAGGCCAAAGAAACAATAGACGCTTTGGGGCGGATGAAAGATAAAACGTTTAGCTTAACCTGCTCGTTCCATTTCCCGCACGCGCCTATGCTCCCTACCGGTAATTACTACCAGATGTACCCGCCCGATAAAATGCCCGATCCTGTTAGTATTCATGACGATATGAAAAATTCGCCCTATATAAATGCCAACGGAAGGTTAAAAAATATGGAGTATGCCGACGTGGAAAAAATAAAGTATATGATATCGGACTATTACGGACTGGTAAAAGAGGTGGATGACTGGGTAGGAAAAATCCTTGATAAACTGGACGAATTAAAGCTCGCCGATAATACCCTGATAATTTTTACGGCCGACCATGGCGAAATGCTGGGATCGCACGGGTTAAGGGAGAAAAATGTTTTTTACGAAGAATCTGCACATGTTCCCTTATTGATACGTTATCCGGGGCACATTAAACCCAATACAGAGGTAGATCACTATACAACAAATGTCGACCTTTATGCAACTATCTTTGATTACCTGGGCCAGCCGGCGCTCCCGTCTGACGGGCAAAGCCTACGCGATCTTATAGAGAAAAAGAAATCGGCAAGGCCCGACTATATTGTTACCGAATGGGATTTCAGGGGCGATGTTGAGCCAAATTATATGGTTATAAAAGATGGCTGGAAAATGTTTATTCCCCAAACATCAACTTCGCAGGTTATTGATGTTTTATATAATTTAAAAGACGACCCTCATGAAATGAATAATTTGATTGGAAACAACAGTAACCGAAAAAAATATACAGACAAGGTAAATGAGTTAAAGACTGATTTGTTGCAATGGTTATCAAAAAACAACTCAAAGCACATTGATGGGGTAAGAGAAAGAATGGTAATAAAAAATTAAAATATAGCTAATGTTTAATAGGTTATTATGCATAGTGCCGGGGCTTTTACTGGCCGCTTGTAATCAAAACACACCGTTAAAAAAAGCTGCCGCAAATATACCGGCAGCTACCACTAAAAATGTATTTAATAAGGTGCGCGCCTTTTGCTGTATACAGCCTGCTCGTTTTACGGCTATAGGCACGCCAACTTTATTATCCACAGAAAGAGCCAATGGTAGTAATAAGGACATGGTGCATATTACGGGAGGCACATTTATGATGGGAGCGGATAATAAACAAGCCTACGAGGACGAATACCCGAAACATATGGTTACCGTAAGCGATTTTTGGATTGATGTGCATGAAGTTACCAACGCGCAGTTTAAAAAATTTGTTAACTCCACCGGGTATATAACAACTGCTGAGAAGAAGCCCGATTGGGAAGAGATTAAAAAACAACTGCCGCCAAACACACCAAAGCCATCGGCCGATAAGCTGGTAGCCGCTTCGCTGGTCTTTTCGGCTCCTGATCATAAGGTTGATTTAAATAACTACTCGCAATGGTGGCGCTGGGTGCCGGGCGCAAACTGGAAACATCCCGATGGCCCGAAAAGCAGTATTGCAGGGAAAGATAACTACCCGGTTGTTCAGGTTAGCTGGGATGATGCCGTTGCCTATTGTAAATGGGCGGGCAAGCGTTTACCTACCGAAGCCGAATGGGAGTATGCCGCACGCGGGGGGCTGCAAAACAAAATATACCCATGGGGAAACGAACCCGTTGAAAGCGGCAAACCTAAAGCTAATACATGGAATGGCAGCTTTCCTGACAATAATACCAAAAGAGATGGTTTTTATGGCCTAGCCCCGGTTAAATCATTTGCACCAAACGGCTATAAACTATATGATATGGCTGGAAATGTATGGGAATGGTGTGCCGATTGGTACCGCAATGATTATTATCAACAGATCAACTCACCAGCGGGAATAAATAATCCAAAAGGGCCGGCGGCCAGCTTTGATCCGCAGGAGCCATATACCCCTAAAAAAGTAGCGCGCGGTGGTTCGTTCCTTTGTAACGATAGCTATTGTTCGGGCTATAGAGTAGCCCGGCGAATGAAAAGCAGTGTTGATTCGGGCCTTAGCAATATGGGTTTTAGATGTGTTAAATAAGCCCCCGCTATACCCG
>CAISKH010000092.1 GCA_903885865.1 uncultured Mucilaginibacter sp. | reverse complement strand
TTAAATGAATAGGCGCCGGTTTTAGGCGACTTAACCATTGTTATTACCTTTGAATATTCTTTTCCCTGGCCTGTTTTTAGGGTTGCAACTACTTTCTTTGCCATTTTCTTTTTTGTTGTACGTAATGCGTTAAACGTTTTACGTGGATTTCTTTAAATAATTACGCTGGTTACGTATAACGTAGAACGTCCAACGTATAACCTATTTAATTTCTTTATGTACAGTTACTTTTCTTAAAACCGGATTAAATTTCTTCATCTCCAGTCTTTCGGTTGTATTTTTTTTGTTCTTGGTGGTAATATAACGCGACATACCCGGCATACCGGTTGCCTTGTGCTCTGTGCACTCTAAAATTACCTGAACCCTGTTACCTTTCTTAGCCATCTTGTTTTATGTTATGAGTGATGAGTTTTAAGTTATGAGTATAAAACTCATCACTGCCAACTCAAAACTGTATACTATTATATGTACCCTTTTTTTACAAATTTATTGATACAGGCAGTTATGCCATTCTTGCTGATAGTTTTAACAGCCGATGTAGATACCTTTAAGGTTATCCATTTATCTTCTTCAGGGATATAAAACTTTTTAAGCTTCAGGTTTGGATGAAACCTGCGTTTAGTTTTAACGTTCGAGTTAGAAACGTTGTTACCAACTATAGAAGCTTTTCCTGTTAGATCACAAATTCTTGACATGACAAATTATTTTTAAATAATCACCCTTTTGTTAAAAGAGTTTGCAAATATCAGGATTTTAAGTGGAATATTCAATAGTGGGTTTAAAATATTTGAAAAAAGATTTTAGCACTAATAATATGTGATTTTGCGAGTGATAGTGTCATTCAAAAAATTGACTGCTTTTATCCAATTATTTTTGGAATCAAAAACTATATATCGGGTAGTGTCTTTAGTAATGCTCTTAAAATTATCATGCCATGTGGTCATAGATTGCTCAACGCCGGTACAAATTGCATTCTTGTTGTATAAGTATCTGAACTTAAAAATCCACAACGGCTTTTTCTGAAAATATTGTTGATGTTCGACTAAATTACCAGCCTTATCGTAAACAAACCGATCAGTGTCTGGAGACTGATTGTTTGCGTTACCAATACACCTTACTAGATATTCATGGTTATCGTATTTATAAATCTCTTTTATTTTCTTCCCCCTGTCGAAATATAAACCTACCGATTCTGTTTTCTTCCCACTTTTATTATACACTGTACTATACTTGGTAGTGTCTGCGCCAGATTGAAAAATATCTTCTATTCTAATTACACTTCCTCTATTGTCAAAGCTGTAAGAGAAATAGGGCACCATTTTATTATCGGCAAACTTTTCTTCTATTAATGTTTTAACACTTCCATTGATTTTTTCAACTTGACCATAGCCATATAGCCAGGTACTGACAGGCACCTGCTTTTTTGAGGTACATGAAGCCATTAAAATAACTGAAATTAGGATTGATTGTTTAAAACGCATGTCACTTTAAAAGTAATATAAACTTATTATATTTTATCAATTTACACTTGTAAAACAGGAAAATCACTAATTTACACCGCCAATTACCCAATTATGAAAATCACCTCATTCGACCAATATAAACAAGTATACCAACACAGTGTTGAGCATCCCGAAGAGTTTTGGGCCGGTATAGCCGATAACTTTTTATGGAAAAAAAAGTGGGACAAAGTATTAGAATGGAACTTTAAAGAGCCGAAGATCAAATGGTTCCAGGGGGCCAAATTAAACATAACCGAGAATTGCCTCGACCGGCACCTGGCCACTATGGGCGATAAACCCGCCATCATTTGGGAGCCTAACGACCCAAAAGAAGACCACCGCATATTAACTTATAGCCAGCTATATAGCAAGGTTTGCCAGTTTGCCAACGTGCTAAAAAATAACGGCGCAAAAAAGGGCGACCGTATTTGTATCTATATGCCTATGGTGCCCGAACTGGCTATCGCGGTTTTGGCTTGTGCCCGTATAGGCGCTATACATTCGGTTGTTTTTGGGGGATTTTCGGCGCAATCCATTGCCGACCGTATCCAGGATGCAACCTGCAATATTGTCATAACCGCTGATGGCAGTTTCAGGGGGAATAAAGAAGTGCCTTTAAAATCGATTATTGACGACGCGCTGGTACAGTGCCCCTCGGTACAAAAAGTGATCGTACTAACACGTACGCGTACGCCTATTTCCATGATAAAGGGCCGGGATGTTTGGTGGGAAGATGAAATAAAAAAAGTGGAAACACAAGGCATAACCGATTGCCCGGCAGAAATAATGGATGCGGAAGATATGCTGTTCATCCTGTACACCTCCGGCTCAACAGGCAAACCAAAGGGCGTAGTGCATACCTGCGGCGGGTATATGGTTTATACAGGCTATACCTTTAAAACGGCGTTTCAATATGAACCGGGCGAAATTTACTTCTGCACGGCCGATATCGGCTGGATAACCGGGCATTCCTATATCTGCTATGGTCCGTTAACGCAAGGTGCAACTTCTATCATGTTTGAGGGCATACCTACCTATCCCGGTCCCGGGCGGTTATGGGAAATAGTGGAAAAATTTAAAGTGAACATATTATATACAGCACCAACAGCTATTCGGTCATTAATGAGTTTTGGGGATGACGCGGTGAAAAACAAAGATCTCAGCTCGCTTACCAAATTGGGTTCGGTAGGCGAACCTATAAACGAGGAGGCCTGGCACTGGTTTGATGAGCAAGTGGGCCACGGTAACTGCCCCATTATTGATACCTGGTGGCAAACAGAAACGGGCGGTTTCATGATATCGCCCATAGCCAATGTTACGCCGCTTAAACCCAGCTATGCAACTTTACCCCTGCCGGGCGTTCAGCCAATTTTGGTTGATGAAAATGGCAAAGAAATAGAAGGCAACGGTGTAAACGGTAATTTATGCATCAGGTTCCCCTGGCCGGGGATGCTGCGCACCACCTATGGCGACCACGAGCGCTGCCGCACCACGTATTTTGCCACTTACGAAAACCTGTATTTTACCGGCGATGGTTGTATGCGCGATGAAAATGGTTATTACCGCATAACCGGTCGCGTTGATGATGTGCTGAATGTATCGGGCCACCGCATTGGTACCGCCGAGGTAGAGAACGCGATAAATATGCACAGCAGCGTGGTTGAATCGGCTGTGGTGGGTTACCCGCATGATATAAAGGGCCAGGGTGTATACGCCTTTGTAGTATGCCCCAACAAACATGGCGATGATGACCTTACCCG
>CAISKH010000091.1 GCA_903885865.1 uncultured Mucilaginibacter sp. | reverse complement strand
CCGGAAGACAATGAATTTAACCAGGTAGTAATAAAAGATACACTTGAAAACCTCGTGCCTGGTATTAGCATAGCAATTGCACCAAACGGCAAAATAGCGATAGAAATGGTCCAGCATGGCACCTACGATATGGTTTTGATGGATGTGCACATGCCCGAAATGGATGGTTATGAAGCGACAAGATTTTTAAGGAATAAGTTGAAGATAAATATTCCCATTATTGCGTTAACGGCTAGTGTAATACGCGGCGACCTGGATAAATGTACTGCCGCCGGCATGAATGGTTATATTCCAAAACCTTTTAAGCGATCGGAATTACTTAGCGAATTAATGAAACAATTGACACGTCAAAAAAATGGCTGAAACACCAGAACCGGACAAACCGGCACCTATTTGCAAAAGGGTTGATCTAACCAATTTGCTGGAACTTACCGGTGGGGACCATATATTGGTTTCAAAATACATCCATATTTTTTAAGCACTGCTCCGGATCAACTGCTTCATATAAAAAACGGCCTACTACATGCAAATGGCGATTTATTATTCAAGGCTTTACATACTTTAAAGCCACAAGTTGAATTAATTGGAATCACAACTATTTTACCTGAGCTGAAATTGACCGAAGCGGTCTTGCTTAAAAACAAGAAGGTTACAGAAGCAGTGAAAATATCTGCTGATTTTATTTTGAGCGAAATTACCATAGCTTGCAATGAACTGGAAGTTATCCTAAAAGACTAAATCCTGGCATTTATGAAGCCGAACCCGGGAATATCCGCTCTTATCATTGACGATGATCAACTTAGCCGCGAGTGGTTAAAGGACTTGCTGAACAAGCATTTCAGTGACGTAGTGGTGACGGCTTTGTGTAAGAATGGTGCCGAAGGAATAAAGGCTATCAATCGCTGCCAACCGGACCTTATTTTCCTTGATATTGAGATGCCTGGTATGAATGGATTTGAAATGCTTAAAAAGCTGCCGTCCTTGCAAAACGAAGTAATTTTTATCACAGCGCACAACCAGTATGCTATTAATGCCATTCGCTTTTCGGCACTTGATTACCTTCTTAAACCTGTAAGGCCTGCCATGTTGGTGGAAGCAGTTACTCGGGCAATAACAAAAATCCGGGAAAAGAAATTCCCAGCACAGTACCGGTATTTACTGAATCATTTAGACAACCCCAAAGAAGACCAACTTCACAATCTGGCTATTCCAATCATAGATGGTTTATTATTTGTGAAATTGGCCCATGTTATCCGGTGTGAGGCAGAAAATAAGTACACGAAAATTTTTATGCTCGGAAAAAAAATGATTTTGGCTTCCCGCACCCTGGCCGAGTTTGAAGACTTACTGCAAACATCTGGTTTCATCCGCATTCATAAAGCGCATCTTATCAATACCCGGCATCTTGAAAAGTACATCCGAGGCGAGGGTGGCCAAGTGGTAATGAGTGATGGCACATACCTTATCGTTTCAAGGCGCAAGAAGGATGAGTTGTTGCAAATTGTCGCCCAATTTCGATAAGATTGAACTTATGGAATCAAGTAATTTTATTGGGGCAACCTGCATGAGTGCTTCGTTCTGTTCTTTTGGTTGGAAAAGCCAGTCTTGGAGATCAGTTAAAGATGTGGCAATTGAGCGTCGGTTTTGCAAAACTCACAAGACTATTGAGCAATGCTTAAAATATTGAATCGTAAGACGTTAATCCCACATATGCGGTGGTCAAAAATTTCCGGCCT
>CAISKH010000090.1 GCA_903885865.1 uncultured Mucilaginibacter sp. | reverse complement strand
TTTAAAAATGTAGGGACCGAAATGGGCAAAGCCATATTCTTTTCCAAGCTCATCATTATTACCTGTTTAATACCCATTTTCGCTTTTCAAAAGGTGGA
Source organism: uncultured Mucilaginibacter sp. (assembly GCA_903885865.1). GTDB lineage: Bacteria > Bacteroidota > Bacteroidia > Sphingobacteriales > Sphingobacteriaceae > Mucilaginibacter. The sequence goes on along the minus strand of CAISKH010000090.1, from coordinate 6,962 downwards.
GGGTAAAATGTTTTCGCCGCTGGCCTATACACTGGGCTTTGCATTACTGGGTGCATTAATATTTACCTTAACACTGGTGCCTGCCTTATCAAGCATACTGCTTAATAAAAACGTAAAAGAAAAGCATAACCCGGTAGTAAGTTTTTTTGAGAATGGCATTCGCAGGATGTTTGGGTATACCTACAAACATCCTAAAACCAGTATAAGCGTGGCCGTACTCATTATGGCCGTTACTTTCTTTTCGGCCAGGTTTTTAGGGACAGAGTTTTTACCCGAGCTGAATGAAGGCGCCCTGTGGGTAGAGGCCGAACTGCCCATGAGCGTTTCATTGCCCGAAGCGGAAAGCATTAACCAGAAAATGGTGCAGATACTGCGGAGATTCCCTGAAGTAAAACAAACGTTGGCCCAGGTGGGGCGCACCAACGACGGTACCGACCCCAAAGGTTTTTTTGATGTACAGATACAGGTTGACCTGAAAGATAAAAAGGAATGGCCCAAAGGCGTATCAGAAGATGATATCATTAGTGATATGGATGTGCAGTTAAAAAAAATACCGGGAGCGGTATTCAATTATTCGCAGCCCATACGTGATAACGTGGAGGAGGCCGTTGCCGGGGTAAATGCCTCGCTCGCGGTAAATATATTTGGCCCTGATTTTAATACCCTTGATGAGAAAGCCGATGAAGTATTAAAAGTTTTAAAAACGGTAAAAGGTATTGATGACCTGGGTGTTTTACGTAACCTGGGCCAGCCCGAGTTCAGGATTGAGCTCGATCAGCGTAAAATGGCGCTTTACGGCGTATCAACAGCCGATGCCAACGCGGTAATTGAAATGGCCATCGGCGGCAAAGCGGCAACCGAATTGTATGAGGGCGAACGCCGTTTTGATATTCGGGTAAGGTATCAGAAACAATTTCGCGATACACAGGATAAAATAGAGAACCTGATGGTGCCAACGCTAAGCGGTTCAAAAATTGCGATCAAAGAAATTGCCGATATTAAAATACTAACCGGCCCGGCGTTTATTTACCGCGACAATAATACGCGGCATATCGCCGTAAAATTCTCCAACCGGGGGCGCGACCTGGGCAGCACCATAGCCGAGGCGCAGCAAAAAGTAAATAAACTGGTTAAGCTCGATCAGGGTTACTCTACACAATGGGTAGGTGAGTTTGAGAACCAGATGCGCGCGTCAAAAACATTGTCGCACGTAGTGCCCATTTGTTTACTGGTTATCTTTTTGATCCTGTTCATCACATTCGGGAACGTTAAGGATGCTTCGCTGGTGATTATGAATGTGCCTTTTGCTTTGATAGGAGGTATATTGGCCCTTTATATTACTGGAATTAACTTCAGTATTTCGGCAGGCATAGGGTTTATCGCGCTGTTTGGGGTTTGTATACAGAACGGTGTTATCCTGATCTCTGTTTTTCGCAAAAACCTGCAGGAGGGCATGCCGTTGGATAAGGCTATATTAGATGGCGTACTATCGCGTGTCCGCCCGGTGATCATGACGGCTTTAATGGCGGCCCTTGGTTTAATGCCCGCGGCTATATCAACCGGCATAGGTTCTGAAACGCAGAAACCGTTGGCCGTGGTGGTTATTGGGGGGCTGGTTACTTCAACCATTCTCACTTTATTGATATTGCCCGTTATTTACGCGCTGGTACACCGGTTGATACATAAAAGAGAAAACAGGAGGTTATTGAAAAAGATAGGGGCGGTGAGCGGGTAAAATGAGCGGCGGGTTGTGCGATTCCCCTCTTGAGTTAAAGTTTATCCATAAAACGTCTGTCATTTCGATGAGCAGAAGGGGAAATGTGGGTGGCGAGAAAGAGAAATCTTAAACGCTATGCAAAGTTCGCTGTACATGGCGTAAAATATTTCTCACTGTCATTTCCCATGACATATTTATTAATTTGCGGGGAGGTGTCACTCTGAGGTTCTCGAAGAGTGTGCGTAAAGGCCATCGCACATAGTCTTCGACGGGGCTCAGACTGACAGCGCTCTTTATGTTATCATTCCTTCAGAATTTCTCGAAATGGCACCTGAAATTATGTGTTTTATAGGAACTACTCCGCGTTTGATTCAGGAATGGTAAACCAAAAGGTTGAACCTTTGCCCGGGGTACTTTCAATATCTATCTGGCCCTCATGCCGCCTTACTATCTCTGCCGAAATATATAGCCCAAGCCCAAGCCCCGAATACCTTTGCGAACTATCATCAACCCGGTAAAACCTGTCGAACAGGAACGGCAATTTATCCTTGGGTATGCCAATGCCAAAATCGGTGATGGCTACTTTTACAGCATGGCCCGATTCTGTAACTTTAACAACAACCTTGCCGGCCCCGGGAGAATATTTGATGGCGTTGGAGATGAGGTTTACCAGCACCTGTTCCATGCGGTTCCTGTCGGCATAAACGCCAATATTGGTTTCACCTTTAATAATCAGTTGGTGCTTATCAGACTGCGCATGCAGATCATCGCAACATTCTTTTAATAATTCACCCAGTACAAAATGGGTTTTCTTTAATTCCAGTTTGCCGGCCTGTATTTTGGTAACCTCCAACAGGTCCCTAATTAATTCAATTAATTTATCAACCTGTTTGATGCCCTTCTGTACAAAAGACTGAGCAGGTTTCATTTCTTCCTTTTGCATGGTCATGCGCTCTATCATTTGCAGCGCCGCTTTAAGGCTGGTGATAGGGGTTTTTAACTCATGGCTGGCAATGCTTATAAATTCATCCTTTTTATTCAGCAGGTCGCGGGTAGCTTCATCTATTAGTTTTTGAGTGGTGATTTCCAGCAATGTGCCTATAAAACGGATAGCTACACCTTGTTTATTAAAATAAGCGCGGCCCTTAGCCTTCAGCCATTTAATTTTATTATGGACAGGTATGGTACGGAACTCCAGGTCAAATTCGCCTGCATTTTTATCGCTTAGCGTACCGCGAATACTATTTTTAACCCGTATCCGGTCATCAGGATGGATCAGTTCTAAAAAAGCATGCATATCAATAAGGCCCGATTGCGGGATGCCGAATATTTCCTTGCAGCGTTTGTCCCATATTAACGCTTTGCTTTGCGGGTCATAGTCCCATGTTCCTAACCCTGCCGAGTCGACCGCAAATTTCAGTCGTTCCTTGCTTTCCTTTAATAAACGTTCTGCCTCGGCTAATCCCTCTTCAACCTTACGTTTATCAGTAATATCTTCAATGGCCAGCAAAATGAGTTTTTCGCCATTTATATTATCAATTTCCCGGGCATTGAGGCGCATTATTCTTTTGCCGATAAGGGGGAATGTTGGGGTAATTTCAACATCAGCCAGCTCCTTTTTTGCAGGAAGAACTTTTTCCAATAATTCCCTTAGCTCGGGGATATCCCATTGGTTATTGCCTAATTCGTAGATATAATGCCCCTCTGTTTCCTTTTCGCTAACGTTAAATTTCTCAAAAAAGCCCCCTGTGGCGCGTTTTACCCGCAGGTCCTTATCCAGAATAACTAACGAATCGCGAATAGTATTAACAATACCTTCTGTGTATAAGCGTGCGCTATTTAACTGTTCATTCCTGTCCAATAATTCCTTATTAACGATCATGATTTCTTCGTTGGTGCTTTGCAATTCTTCCTTAGACGTTTCTAACTCTTCGTTCAGGCTTTGTAATTCTTCACTGCCTGATAGCAGTTCTTCATTGGCGCTTTGCAGTTCCTCGTTGGCGGTTTCCTGCTCTTCTGATATCACGCGCATATCAGCCCTTGTTTGTATGAGCTCCCTTTCCAACTGCTCAATGCGCAGTTCCGAGGCGTTATAGTTCATGTCTTCAATAGCCTGCCCGGTATCAAACATCCCGGTTTGAATACCCGTTGAGGATGCAGGCTGAAAAACAAGCAGGTAATGTGGTTCAGCTACCTCAGGAAGGATGAGCGCCTGGATATTAACAAAATGCTGCAGTTCGTTAATCTTAAAAAAAACACCAAATTTCCGCACAGGCAAGTTTGTTTTTTTAGCCAGGTGCAGTATATTGCGCAACTCAAACCCCAGGCCCTCGCGGGCCATTTTTAGTATATTATAACTGGGTTTACCTGTTGGCGGTGTTAGCCATGTTTCTGTTGAACCGCGGAACTGAACAATGTCAAACTTATCATCAACCAGTACGCTGGCCGGCATAAAATTGGCAAGCATGGCCTCGTCGGCCACTTTAAAAATATCCTTATTCTCACTTTCCTTTTGAACATTTTTATCTATTTCCCTGAATGTTTGCTCCTTGCCAGGAGAACTCACGGTCATAAACCGGCCTAAAGGGCCCTTCCTGCTATATATCTTTTCAGTAGAATTATAAGATTTAAAAATATCGGTATTGTTTCCTATGGTTTCTGACTTGCCCAGCATTAGGTAACCATCTTCATTTAATGAATAATGAAAGGTGGTTAATGCCCTTTTTTGTAATACACGTTCCAGGTATATCAGCACATTACGGCAGCTAACCAGGTCGATCTTGGAAAAAGGCGGGTCTTTCAGCAAATTATGATGCGCGAATACGCACATATCACGAATAATTTTGTTTACCTGGTAATTGCCATCCAGTTTGGTGAAAAACTGTTGCAGCCTTGATGGAGATAGTCCGTTCAATTCGGTCTGGCTGTAAATCCCTGTACGTGCCTTGGCAATAGCTATTTCAGAAATATCAGTGGCGAATATCTGTATCTTCATGGCAGCGGCTTTATCTCCCAATTCTTCCTGCAGGCATATCGCCGTAGAATAGGCTTCTTCGCCCGTAGCGCATCCGGCTATCCATATCCGGAGGGGTTCATTGATGGGTTTTTTGCTCACCAATAAAGGAAATATTGAAGTGCATAAAACCTCAAAGCTTTGCGTGTCGCGAAAAAAGTTAGTGACCGATATCAGCATGTCATTATATAAGGCATCCTGTTCGTTCTTGTTCTCACGCAGATAATTCAGGTAATTAACCGGCTTTTCTATTTTGTTAAGCGCCATGCGCCTGATGATGCGGCGCTTTAACGTGCTTTGTTTATAGTAGGTAAAATCAACCCCGCGGCGCACCCGCAGCACGGTAAGTATTTGCTTAAAAGTTTCGTTATCCTGCTGCGGAATAGTATCTGATATTTCTACGGAGGAATAATCAGTATGAAAAGCCTGATTAATAGCAACAATGTGTTCAGCGATCTTTGCCGGCGATAAAACAAAATCAACAGCACCGCCTTTAACAGCGCTTTTGGGCATACTGTCAAACGCTGCCGAACCTTCATCCTGTGCGAAGGTTAGGCCACCGTATGATTTAATAACCTGCAGGCCAACTGTACCATCGCTTAAAGCGCCCGATAACACCACCCCTATGGCATAGCTTTGATGCACTACGCCTAGCGAGGAAAAGAAAAGATCAATGGTATTGCCCTTTTTGTTTTTTTCGTCTAATGGCGCCAGTTTGAGTACGCCATCAGTAGCGGTCACTATTTTATTTTCGGGTATAATGTATAAATTATCCGGATCAAGGTGTATATTATTGGTAATTTGATGAACAGGGAAGGGGGCTACCTTTTGAAGTATCTCGGGCAAAATACTTTCATGTTTGGGGCTTAAATGCTGTATAAAAACAAATGCCATCCCGGGTTTGGCAGGCAGCGCCTTTAAAAAAGACTGTACCGCCTCCAGCCCGCCTGCGGAAGCGCCAATGCCCACAACGGGAAATTGAAATTTTGAAGCGTCCTCTTGGCTCGCTTTATCCATTAGAGAAGGTGATAAAATCCTGTGTATTTATAGTTATAACTATTAATTAACAGAACTGTTTTAATTGTTTTTTTAAAGATATGCTTAATAAATTAACATCGTTCTTAAAAACAATAAAAAAGCGGATGACCAGGGCCGGTCATCCGCTTTTTATCAGTATAAGTAGGTTATTTCTTTTTTGGCGGCATAGGTATCCCTAATTGGTAAAAATAGGTGGCGTCTGATTGTATATTGCTATGCGATGTTATTTTACCGTCTTTGTTAAAGGTATAGATATCAGCATCCGGCGCTTTGAACATTTTTTTAGTTGGTTTTATTTTCATAAATGCACCGGTAAACGTTCCGCTATAGGTGCCTGTTATGATCACGCTGTCACCTTGGGCTACGGCATGCAAATTCTCACCCTTTAAATCGGGGAAGGCCGCGAAAAACTGTTTAAGCCCCATTTTTATCGAGTCGAGGTTTTTCGCGGGTTTATCTGCTCCGTTACCCAGCTCTGTGAAACCGGGCGCATAGTCTTTAGTTGCCCCGTCAACATCGTGTTTGATAAAGGCTAGGTCGGAGTTCATGGCAGTTGTTTTGTTCCTGGCAGAAACGATGGCTGCACTGTCGGCTGCTGATGAAGTTGTTGCCGATTTATTATTACATGCAGACAGGAAAAGCGCGGCAATAGCCACACCGGAAATCAGTTTTTTCATGTTGTTGTGAATTTAAGTTTATATAAAACTAAATAATAAAGTTTTAATATACAACAACTTAATGGTAGCCCCCCTCTAAATCTCCCCCCGGTTGGGGGAGACTTTAAATTATGTATTATAAAGAATGGTTTTTACTTATTGAAAATCAAAAAGCCTGCCCGGTTGGGGGAGACTTTAAATTATGTATTATAAAGAATGTTTTTACTTATTGAAAATCAAAAAGTCTCCCCTACCGGGGGAGAGACCTGCCTGCCGACAGGCAGGTTTAGTGGGGGCTGACTTCTTTAAAAACCGATATGGGACTTGTTTTTATACTCAGCAAAAAGGATTTGCCTACACTTATTTTTATGCTTTTATCCTGCAACATAGCTTTTGTGGCATCGTCGGTTTTAAGGGCCTCAAAGAGGTCGCGGGCCACTGCCGAGCCGCTGATGTTATTGGTCACCTTGCCGTTCTCCATCGTAATATTAAACGTGTAGCCTGATTTTCCGCGGTCGCCGGCTGATTCAAAATCAGT
>CAISKH010000089.1 GCA_903885865.1 uncultured Mucilaginibacter sp. | reverse complement strand
AAATAAATCCGAAATTGTACATCCCTGCCTGCGGCAGGCGCAATCCGAAATCACCCTAACTCTTTTCCCCAAACGCCAGATCACCTGCATCACCCAAACCGGGTACGATATAGGCCTTGCTGGTCATTTCTTCATCAACCGCGCAAACCCATATTTTGGCTTTGGGCAAATTAGCGCGCAAATGTGCTATGCCTTCGGTACTAGCAATAATGGCGGCAATATGCAGGCTGGCAATTTTGTATTGGGCCATCAGTTCCTTGCACACGTCTACTATACTTTGCCCGGTTGCCAGCATGGTATCGCATAATATAAATGTTTTACCATCAAGGTTAGGGGTGGAGATATGATCTATACGGATAACAAAATCGCCCGCGCGCTTAACCTTGCTGTAAGCAGTTATAAACGCTGACGCCGACTGGTCAAAATAATTCATAAACCCCTGGTGAAACGGCAGGCCAGCGCGTAATATGGTGCCTAAAACAGGCGCGTCATTAGGTAAATTAATGGTTGCCGTACCCAATGGTGTTTGCACCTCGGCAGCGATATATTTAAACGTTTTACTGATCTCATAAGCCAATATTTCCCCTAATTTTTCCTGGTTAAGCCTGAAGCGCTGCTTGTCCTGCTGCATATTTGCATCGCGCAGCTCTGCCAAAAAACGGTTGGCAATACTGTTGGTTTTGTTAAGGATGAAGATCATGGTTAGAGATTAGAGGTTAGTTGATTAGAGATTAGGGCCTGGCGCGTTACGATGTAAATTTAACGAATTGGAACTTAAAAACTAATCCTCATTTCCTGCTGACATAGGGCTGTCATAACCTGCTACTTACTTTGCCTAGACAAACGGAACATAATAAATTCAAAATCGTTCTTTAAAGGTTATACGTGGTACGTATTACGTTATACGTTTGGCCACAACCGAAAAAAGAAACGTACAACGTAATACGTATAACGTAAAACGAACAATAAAACAATATTTTTGCACCAGACATGGATTTCACACTAACCTCTCAATACAAACCCACCGGCGACCAGCCCGAAGCCATCAAACAACTGGTTGAAGGCGTTAATAGCGGCGATCCGTTTCAAACCCTGCTGGGCGTTACCGGCTCGGGTAAAACATTTACCATTGCCAATGTTATTCAGCAAACGCAAAAACCTACACTGGTACTAAGTCATAATAAAACTTTGGCGGCGCAGTTGTATGGAGAGTTTAAACAGTTTTTTCCGGAGAACGCAGTGAACTACTTCGTATCCTACTACGATTATTATCAGCCCGAAGCCTTCATCCCAACCACCAATACCTATATAGAAAAGGACCTTCAGATAAATGAGGAAATTGAAAAACTGCGCTTGCGCACCACATCCGCATTAATGAGCGGGCGGCGCGATGTTATTGTGGTTTCGTCCATTTCCTGCATTTATGGTATGGGTAACCCGGAAGATTTTGCCAACTCGGTTTTTAAATTCGCGGTGGGTACGAGGATCAGTCGGAATGCTTTTCTGCACCGTTTGGTCGAAATATTATACTCACGTACCACGGTTGACTTTAAGCGCGGTACCTTCAGGGTTAAAGGTGATACGGTTGATATTTTCCCGGCTTATATGGACCACGCCTATCGTATCTCGTTCTTTGGCGATGATATTGAAGAGCTAAGCACTTTTGACATCGGCACCGGCAAAACGCTGGAGAAAATGACCCACATGGTTATATACCCCGCCAATTTATATGTGGCGCCCCGCGAGCGTTTTCAGCAATCCATTTGGGCGATACAGGAAGAACTGGAAACCCGCAAAAAACAATTCATAGGCGATGGCCGCTTCCTGGAAGCTAAACGGTTGGAGGAACGAGTTAACTACGACCTGGAAATGATACGCGAGCTGGGCTATTGCTCGGGTATTGAAAATTATTCAAGGTTTTTTGACGGGCGCGCGCCGGGTGCACGTCCTTTTTGTTTGTTAGACTATTTCCCTGATGATTATTTAATGGTGATAGACGAAAGCCACGTAACCGTGCCACAGATCAGGGCCATGTATGGCGGCGACCGTTCGCGCAAAATATCGCTGGTTGATTATGGCTTCCGCTTACCCGCGGCTATGGATAACCGTCCGCTTAATTTCCAGGAATTTGAGCGGCTGGCGCCGCAAACCATTTATGTAAGCGCTACCCCTGCCGATTTTGAACTCGAAAAATCAGGCGGCGTGGTGGTGGAGCAAGTGATACGCCCCACCGGCTTGCTTGACCCGTTAATTGAGGTTCGGCCGGTAATTAACCAGGTGGACGACCTGCTGGACGAAGTAGACAAAACCATAAAAATGGGCGACCGCGTACTGGTAACCACCCTCACCAAACGCATGGCCGAAGAACTGGCCAAATACATGGACCGCCTGGGTATTAAATGCCGGTATATCCACTCCGAAGTAAAGACTTTGCAGCGGGTAGAAATATTAAGAGGATTGCGCCTGGGCGAATTTGATGTGTTGATAGGTATTAACCTGTTACGTGAGGGTCTGGATTTGCCTGAAGTATCGCTAGTAGCAATTTTGGACGCGGATAAGGAAGGTTTCCTGCGCTCGGAGCGTTCATTGATACAAACCATAGGCCGTGCTGCGCGTAACGACCGGGGTCGGGTTATTATGTATGCCGATAAGATTACCGACTCTATGCAGATAACCATGGATGAAACTACCCGCAGGCGCGAATTACAGATCAGGTACAATACCGAAAATGGCATTACGCCAGTAACTATAGGTAAAACAAGGGAAGAAATTATTGAACAAACCTCTGTGGTCGATTTCCAGGGTGGTGTGCAAAAGGCTTATGTGGAAACGGATATGATAACCCTGGCTGCTGATCCTATCGTACAATATATGTCGAGAGCCGACCTGAAAAAATCAATAGAAAACACCAAGAAGGATATGCTTACCGCCGCAAAGGATATGGACTTTTTACGCGCCGCCAAACTGCGCGACGAAATGTTTGCGCTGGAGAAGATGATGGATGAGAAGTTTTGATGTGCGGATGTGCAAATATGCAGATGTGCAATTCCCCTAATCACTGATTTCCGGTAATTGCTTCTCGGGGTTTATGGCCAGCCAGAGCAGGCAGCCGGTAAAAAGCACTGCGGCCACTACATACAAGGGGTACTCAAAATTATGCGTAACCTGCACTATGCGCCCGAAAATTATAGCCAGGAAGAAGGCTCCCATCTGCCCGAAAAAGTTCATGGCGCCGGTAACCGTGCCGGTGTTGTTGCGGCCAATATCGGCACATACCGCGTACGATACCATCACCCCGAATGAGAAGGAAAAATTAGCCCCTATGAGACAGCAAACGGTAACTGTATTATTGACCGATAGCGCCGCTATAAACAACAATAGCCCGCAGCCCCCCAGGCCGATCATCCCGGTAAGGCGGCGGCCCATTTTAAGGCCCTTCAGTTTTAAGAACCAGTCGCCGGCGGCGCCGCCGGCAATGAAGCCCGCTATGCCTGCTATGAACAGGGTTGAGGCAATCTGCTTCATGGCGTTTTCGGTGAAGCCGCGCCCTTCCTGCAGGTAAATGGGCATCCAGGCTATGAAGAAGTAATTGGCCCACTGGCAGCAGAAGTACATCAGCATGAGCGGCCATAGGGTACGGTTGCGGAAGATGAGTTTAAACGGTACCTGGTGCTGCCCTTCTTTATGGCGGCAGGAGGCGGCTATCAGCTCCTTTTCGGCGGGGGGCATGGCCTTCACCTGGGCCGGGAAATCATGGAACCATAGCCAACAAGCCGCTACCCATACCAGGCCGATGGCCCCTATAACAAAGAACGGCGCCCGCCAGCCATAGGCCACCGCTATGGGTACAATGATGAGCGGCGCCAGCGCAGCCCCTATCTGCGACCCAATGCCCACCCACGACAGTGCCTTCCCCATTTCCTGCAGCGGGAACCACCGCGATACCGTTAGTATGGCGTTGGGGTACGTGCCCGACTCGCCCATGCCGAACAGGAAGCGGATAACAACCAGGCTAACCAGTCCGCCTACTACGCCGGTAAGCGCAGTAAACAGCGACCACCACAGCACTATGCGTATAAACACCCGCTTTGGCCCTATGCGGTCGCCGAGCATGCCTGAGGGTATCTCGAACAGGGCATAAGCCAGTGCGAACGCTGCCAGCACCCACCCAAACTGTTCATTGCTGAGGTGCAGCGCGGCCTTGATGCGTACACCCACCAGCGAGATACAGATGCGGTCCATATAGGTGAGGGTGGTTAGTCCGCATAGCAGTACCAGTACCCGGAAGCGGTAGGGGATTTGGTTCATGGGTTATAGTTCGTGGATCATGGTTAATTGGTTGGATAAAGTAAGGGTTAATTGCGGCGATATGCAAATTGAGTTGGTGAGTTGGCAGTTGGCAGCTGGGTGAGTGGAATGCGTGTTTTTTACACGCGTGTGTGATACAGTTCGAACAGGTATCGCGGCCAACAACGGCGTCAAAATAAAATGCCCCTACGTCTCGCACGTTGGGGCATTTCAACCTAAACCTTATCACAATGCAGCATTAAGTGCTGCTATATTTGCGGTTCAAATATTATAATTTTTATGGCTATAAAAAATGATTTACATCACAAAAATAAAAAATATGGTTTAACAGATAAATAGTCTCCTGACAACACCAACAATGATGTTAGTCAGAGGAAATTTTGCTACCGGTTTTGCACGGGGAATTGGTTATTTCCCTGGCGGCCCCGGTTTTCTACCTTTAGCCATTTGGGCTTTCCTGTTCATAATATATTGTGCGTAAACCAATTTTTGGTCGATATTGAATATAGCGTAAAGCTTAGTGTTAACTTCGGTCAATTCGCCTTTCATTTTCGCCTGTACAAATTTGCCATTTCGCATACGTACCGTCTTTGCCAGGCTGTCCATTTCAAAGTTCCGGCCCTTTAAAATGTCGGTTACCTTAGTTTGCTGCTCCGGCGTCAGCTTCAGGTCGGCTTCTAACTTTGGTGGTAATTTGGCGGGGTGCTGCCGCATTGGTTTTTGTGCGTAAACGCTTACTCCCAGCGCCAGCATCAATGTAATAAGGGTAATTTTTCTCATTGTTGGTTTATTTACCGCAATATAGATATTTTAATTAAAAAAAAACTAACCCAAAATACATCAAAATGCTAACTCTCAGGGCAAGACCCATGTCATTGGTTCGATATAACCCCTCTGCTACCGCAAGCCCCCACCTATGATAACACCAACAAAGGCACGAACCCCCAACTAAGGCACTAAAACCACGCGGAAGCCCAAATTGCTGGTGAGATGGTCGGTAGTTTCGCTGAGGCGCACGGCAGGGCGGCAATTTTTCCCGCCGCTGTCCCAGCTGCCGCCGCGTATCACCCGGTGATCGCCCGTCGCGGGGCCCTGCGGGTTGTCGGCAGGACTGCCGGCATAATAATCGGCCGCGAACCAGTCCTGGCAAAATTCCCATACGTTGCCGGCCATATCGTATATCCCTAATTCATTGGGCTCCCTTATCCCTACCGGGTTGCTTTGGTTATTACTGTTAACATTAACTGAGCCTATAGTTGCTAAGTCGTTTGAGCCACTGTAGGTATAGTTCTTGCTTTTACTGCCGCCACGGTAGGCATATTCCCACTCGGCTTCTGTAGGTAAGAGGTAGGTTTTGCCCGTTTGCGCGCTTAACCACTGGCAATACCGGGTGGCATCATCCCAGCTTACATAGAGTACCGGGTAGTTGTCCTGCCCGGGCGGGCGTTTAACACCCCAGCTATCATCTTCCCAGGTAACCCCGTTTGTTTTCACAAATTTGTTACCCATGGCGCCCCAGCCCTGCTGTTCGGCAGTTGTTTTATAACCCGTGGCCATAATAAACTTGCGGAAATCGGCCAGCGTTAACTCATACTTACCTATGTAAAAACTGTTTACCGTTACCTTATGTATGGGTTTTGCACTGGCGCCATCATCATCACTGCCCATGTTAAAACTGCCGCCCTGCACAAAAACCATCGGGACGTCAACTATAGCCGACTTTGCCGTTTCGCCGGGCGCATTTTTTTTAAGCGGCCTGGTGAGCGGCTTTTTGGATGCATCAACAGCGGGCGTTTGGGCGATACACGCGCCAAAGGCAACTATTAAAATAAGAGTGAGTAAATGTTTCATAATTTGAAGGTTAAATAATATAGGCGCACACAAATATAAATACATTATAACCCGGTATATTAGCGTTATTTTACCTGTTATTACCGTTATTTTACCTCCCGCCCGGCCCTTGCGTATTGTGCAATAATTTCTCTTTATGAACTATTTTTTATACTATTGAATAACCAATGCCTGATCCCATGAAAAAGAACGTACAACAACCAGTTAAAGCTATTATCCTTGCCTTTTTGCTTTGTAAAGCGATTGCAGGGCAGGCCCAGGTTGCAACTGCCCCCCTCAATACTTTGTCGGGCGCTGAAAAGCAAGCCGGCTGGAAACTGCTTTTTGACGGCAAGACCTTGAATGGGTGGCGCAGTTATTATGAAAAAGATAAACCGGCAAAGGGTTGGACCATTGAAGACGGATGTCTAAAAAACGCCAAAGGTAACGGGCGCCCCGGCACCGGTGGCGGCGACCTGATGACTGATGAGCTGTTCACTGATTTTGAGTTTAGCTTCGAGTGGAACATTCAGCAAGTTGGCAATAGTGGGATTTATTATATGCTCCAGGAACGTCAAAATAAACCGGGAACTCCGATATTTGGTGGCGACGATGGCACCAGCGCAGTTGCATTTGAATACCAGTTGGTTGACGATGAACGGCATTCGGATGTACTGAAAAACGGCCCGCTCCATGCTACAGGCTCGCTCTATGCGCTTATTCCTCCAAATGATTCAAAAAAACTAAACCCGGCCGGTGAATGGAATGAATCGCGTATTATAGTACATGGCAACCATGTTGAACATTGGCTAAATGGCGCAAAGATCGTCAGTTTTGAGCTGGGGAGTCCGGAATTGCTGGCGGCAATTGCCAAAAGTAAATTTAAAACCATACCGGGTTTCGGTGTCAAGGCCCCAACCCGCATTCTCCTGCAGGACCATGGTGATGAGATACGGTTCCGCAATATGAAAATTCGGAGCCTGTAAGAATAACACGTTAACTGTCCCCAAAAAACTAAGGCACTAAAACCACCCGGAAGCCCAAATTGCTGGTGTGGTGGTCTGTAGGTTCATTGAGGCGCACGGCAAGGCGGCAGGTCTTCGCGGTGCTGTTCCAGCTCCCTCCGCGTATAACCCGGTGATCGCCTATTGCAGGGCCCTGCGGGTTTTCGGCAGGGCTGTTTGCGTAATAATCGGCACCATACCGGTCCTGGCAATATTGCCATACGTTGCCGGTCATATCGTAAAGGCCTAATTCATTGGCCTGTTTTTGCCCTACCGGGTTGCTTT
>CAISKH010000088.1 GCA_903885865.1 uncultured Mucilaginibacter sp. | reverse complement strand
CGATACCATGCTGGCAACCGGGCAAAGTATAGTAGACGTGTGCAAGGAACTGATGGCCCAATACAAAATTGCCAGCCTGCATATTGCCGCCATTATTGCCAGTACCGAAGGCATAGCACATTTGCGCGCTAATTTGCCCAAAGCCAAAATATGGGTTTGCGCTGTTGATGAAGAAATGACCAGCAAGGCTTACATTGTTCCGGGTTTAGGCGATGCGGGGGATCTGGCGTTTGGGGAAAAGAGTTAGGGTGATTTCGGATTGCGCCTGCCGCAGGCAGGGATGTACAATTTCGGATTTATTTGATCAATTTTGAACTTTAGAAAAAATACTTCCGCAATCAACAATCCGAATTCCAAATTGAAAAAATACACCCACATCTTCTTCGACCTCGACCACACCATCTGGGATTTTGATAAAAATGCCGAGGAGGCGCTGCATGAGCTGTATGCAATCCATCGTTTGCAGGACATTGGGCTAAACTCTGCCGAATTATTTATTGAAACCTATACCCGCAATAACCACCGCCTTTGGGCAGAATACCATATAGGCAAAATCACTAAAGACGAGTTGCGCGATGCCCGCTTTAAACAAACCTTTTTAGACCTGGGTGTTCACCCGGACGTTATACCCGAAGGTTTTGAGGACAAGTACGTACAGTTATGCCCCACAAAAACAAACCTTTTTCCGTATGCGCATGAAACGCTGGAATACCTGCAATCGAAATATACGCTGCATTTAATTTCGAACGGGTTCAGGGAATCGTCCGAAATGAAGATCGGGCGGACGGGTATTGGGAAATATTTTCAGCATGTTATCATTTCGGAGATCGTTGGCGTTAACAAACCCGATAAAGCTATATTTGAATACGCGCTCAATTTGGCCCGTGCGGCTAAAGCGGAAAGCCTGATGATAGGCGACAGTTTAGATGCCGATGTGCGCGGCGCCTTGAATTTTGGTATAGACGCTATTTACTTTAACCCATTTAACCAGCCCAAACCCGATGATGTACCGGTGCAGGTAATGAATTTAAAAGAGTTAACTTTATTGTTGTAGTTGTCTCAACGGTACTATATAGCTACCTGGTCAAAATGGCGAATTGTTGTGCGATTAATTTTTTTTTCAGCATGCCAGAGTTCATAATTATTTTGCAGGTTAACCCAAAACTGCGCGGTATTTCCGAATGCCTCTGACAATTTAACCGCGAGTTCAGGACTTATTCCTAAGTGACCATTAATTATGGATGATAAGTTAGCCCTGGCCATGTTTAATCCTTTAGCTACTTCTGTAATAGTTAAATTACGTTCATTAATAAACATCTCTTTCAATATTTCCCCGGGATGTGCCGGTGGTAATCCTCTTTTCAGCATAAATTTTTCCTTTAGTGATAATCTAAATAATCAACATCAAAAATGTCGCCTGTTTCAAACCGAAATATAATACGATAATTAGCGCTCACTTTTATTGACCAAAAGTCTTTCAAATTTCCGGTTAACTTGTGAATACCCGAACCCAGTGCCTTAATATCATCTTCTGATGATACTGCATCAAGCGCCGTAAGTATCCGGGCTACCTTAGCCAATTGGTCATGAGGCAATTTCGAGCCGTTTCCTTCTTCAAAGTATAGCCGAAGGTTTTTATGGCGTATTGTCGCGATCATTATACAAATGTAATGTGTATTAATACATATTACAACATAAAATTATCATTTATTCTCATGGCATCATGTTATTATATAAATTTGTCTATGAAACAACCAACCTATAGCATATTGCTTACCGCGGAAGATGAAGGAGGCTTTAGTGTTGCTGTACCCGAATTACCGGGATGCTTTACGCAAGGGAAAACTACTGACGAAGCATTAGAAATGGCTAAAGAAGCTATTAATGTATATTTAGAAAGCTTGTTATGAAAATACCCGCCCAGCGCAAAGCCATTGATGCCGCATTGGATAACTACCGCGAGCAATTAGACACCATCCCTGATGAGCTGTTTGGCGAAACGCCGCCGGGCGGCGGATGGTCGTTCGCTGAGGTTTACTCGCATATTTTGCAGGCTACGTTGGCCTCAACCATAGCGGCGGAGCGCTGTATAAACGGCACTTGCGGATCAACAAAAAAAGGGCTGTCTATATTAGGGAGGCTGGTGCTGTTT
>CAISKH010000087.1 GCA_903885865.1 uncultured Mucilaginibacter sp. | reverse complement strand
TCTCCGGTTGTGTACGTCGAAAGGAATTTCTTGTCCAAAAGCAAAGGCACTTATGCCGGCTAACAGAACTGTTGATAAAAAACGTCTCATTTATTAATAATTTAAGAGTTATATATTAATTGATTTTATTTTTTTGCCGGGGCCGCCTTGACGGTAGCGGCAGCCGCGGGTTTTACCCCAGCTTTTTCCTTACCCTTACTTTTTGTTTGGTTCCAAAAGATGTAGGTACCGCGACGGGACGAGGTAACAACATCAATTTTGCCGTCATTGTTCAAATCCCCTACAGTTACATCAGAACCTGCGCCCGAACGGTTATGTATCAGTTCAGGAACAAACCTGGCCCCACCCGGAGCTTTTTTATCCCTTACAGTTATAAATGCATACACTACGTCCGGTCCATAAGGATAAGGATCAAAAGAGCTGTCCAAATGCGACCAATAACGTTTACCTGCTATAAAATCGGGTATACCGTCGCCATTCACATCGGCAAAATTGGTGCCGTGCAGTTCGGTAAAGGTAACGCCACCGGCATTTTTACTCGAAAAATCGTCCATGATCATGTGGGGAACAAAGGTTATATTACCGGCCTTGTCGCGTTTCTGTTCAAACCAGGCCAGGCCGCCGCCGTGTGCATTTAAAGAGGTTACCACATCGGTTAAACCATCGCCGTTTATATCATAAACACCCATTACACACCCGCCAAGGCCACCAGCAAAGTTAAAATGCCCATAACGTGCAAATGCCTGAGAGTGATATTTCCATTGTCCGGTGTCTGCAACCCCTTTGGCGGGGTGTTCCCACCAGCCATACGGATTCAATATATCCGGTAGGCCATCTCCATTAATATCTCCTACACCAATGCCGTGCAATGTGGAATAACCTGCGCCTGATACGCGGTGTTGCGTCCATGATTTTGTAGGATTAGCCGGATCAAATTTGGCATAATAAACACCGCCGTTTGACATATAAACCATTTCAGGTTTCCCGTCACCATCAATATCCCTAAACGTAGTAACTTCAGTTGCACCACCAGGAATAATTTTATAACTATCCCAACGGCGCGATTCTCCTTTGGGGTTAATATACACGGTCATGCCCCCTGCACCAACAATCACATCGGGCCAGCCATCGCCGTTAACATCAAAAGCATATTGGCAATTGGTTGACGGAAACTGTGTGGAAGGATTATAGGTTTGTGCAAAACTTATTTCCTCGTAATGAGTAAAATCGGGGCCGTAGTAAATATACGGCCCGGCCACGACATCCATAATACCATCATGGTTAAAATCTGCTATGGCTGCGCTAAACGAATAAGACATATCACTGATACGCTGTGGTTTCCAGCGGGGTGCGCTGGCTTCTTTAGGCGTATACATTATATGCATATTCTTGTATTTAACCTCTTTAAACTGTACTGTGCCGGTACCGCCTGCATATAAGGCTATTGGGCCAAAACCCTGCCCGCCCTTCTCGCCAAGATCGTCTGTTGCGCCGCCTTGAGAGTCGAAGGTATCGTTAATATATTTACGCAAAATGTTAAAGTCAACAATTACCTCAAACTGGTTCCATTCGCCGGGTATAATAGCCCCTGATGCCGCTTTCATTGGCAGGTCAGTCGGGCCGGCCGGGCGCCCGCCCCCGTTGCCACGGCGCTGGCCATTATTACCGGCAGGTGCATTTGCCGCCGGTGGTTTGGGAGCCGGAGCTACGCGTATTAGCTGCCCCGCGTTTCTTAGCTGCTCGCGCGATATTTCTTTGCCTTGTGCATCCAGTGTGATGCGGTAGTTTGTTGCTGCATTATCCTTTACAGCTACCAATATGCCTTTATAACCATCACCGCTTTTTTCTAAACGGACAATTACGCCTGCTTCGCTTCCCGGTGCAGCTTTAAGCAAAAAGTGAACAATCACATCCTGGAAAGAACGATCATAAACCAGTAGCGCAGGCCCGCCATTGGCATTGACAGATATTTCGCCGTTTTGTGCCTGCCATGTGGCATTGCCCATTGTATGCCATCCTTTAAGGTTGGAGCCTGTAAAAGAATAGTCGGGGGGGAAGCTTAGTCCGCGTCCGTTAGCATCAAATGGAATTTCCTGTCCAAATGAGCAAGCCGCAAAGCCGGCTAAAAGGAGGGCGGTTAAAAAGTATTTCATTTTAGTTAATTTTATATATTATTGGGTTTAGTCATCGTTGTCACCAGTTGCTTTATTGCAGTTGTTTAGCGGTAGTTATCACTCCTTTTTTCGGAACTTCTATTTGCGCCGCCCACACTATACTGTTTAAAATAAACCGCAGGTAATTCGGCTCCAACATGTCCTTATGGTAGTCAACCCCGCCAAACATTACGCCGCGGCTGCCGCTATCGCGCTGATAAGCGAAGGCAACTACCCTGTTGGACGCTTTAGACGGCCTGGCAGGCTGCCCGTTACGTGCAACACCCGGATTGTTTTCCACGCGCATTTCGCCCATTATAAGGTCGGTTCTGTTAGGATCTTGCGGTACAACCATAAAATTTGCAAATATCTCATCCTGGTACTGCCAGGGCTCTACGCCACGTAGTATCGGGTGTTTTTTATTGCTCTCAACCGGTATCATGTTCCATATACCGCCCGGGTTATTTGAATTGTTTTCGGGTATATACATACCACCGAACCAGTTAAAAAAAACCTTCCGTGCCGCCCAATTTTGTGCTTGAACCGCCCAATGCAATACTACCACACCCATACCGGCTTTTTGCAGACTATCAAGAGCCTTTAAGTATACCATGGTTTCGGGGTCGTAATTTCTTCCGTTGCCCGGTGGAGGGAACAGGGGATGGGTTTGTTTGGCTGAACTGCCGTCCGAACTGCTTAAAACAACAATAGCTGCCGCATCCTTAATATCATCAATATCCTTGGGCGTACGGGCAACAATAACTTCGGTTGTTATGCCTTTAATATTCGAACTATCCAGACACCTGGCCAGTACGCGCAGGTCTTTTTCATACTCATGCCTGCCTGGTGCGCCGTGATCTTTTGGCCCCGCTAAGAAAATTATCTTTTTGGTTTGTGCCTGGGCTCGCCCAACAGAAACCAATAAGCCGGCAAAAGCCAGGATAACTAATATCCCGGCTTTTGCAGCTCTTTTAATGAATTGATTTTTTTTCATGTTATTTTAACACAAGATCCGCTGGTTTGTAACTATCAAAATTATCATGCCTTATTGGTGATAACTGCAGTGTTTTTGCAGCTGTTTTTACGCCGCCTTTCGGAACATCTATGCCGGCTGTCCATACGATCTCGTTCAGTACGAAGCGCAGATAATTTTCGTTCAGCAACGCCGAATGGTAATCCATACCACCCCATAGCACACCACGTTGTTTGCCTTTTTCATAAACGGAGGCAACGCACCTTGGGCTTATAACCCCTTTTGGTGAGCCAACTTCACTCTGGTTGGTTTGAGGTGATTCGCCCATCAGGAGATCTGTACGGTACGGATCGCCCGGATTTACTACAAGGCGTGAAAATATTTCATCCTTATACGTCCAAGCGTTAACACCGCGCATAATAGGATGTTTTTCTCCTGCTTTAATAGGCGTTATTTTCCAGAACCCTAATGGATTTTGGGTATAATTTGGATGCCCGGCCTCTCCGAACCACCTCAAATAGTGCTCGGTAGCAGGCGCGTTGCCTTCGGCAGTAATGCCCCAATGCAGCATCATAATGCCCATACCCGCCGCCTGTAAGCTATCTATCTGGTTCAGATAAGCTGTTGTAGCTTTATCATAAGCTCTTGCACCTTTGTCCAAAGGCGGAAAAATAGGATGCGTACGGGTTTGTTGACTGGTTACAGCGCTGGACTCAACAATAATGGCATCTGCACCTTTCAGGTCCTCAATATTAAGCGCGTCTCTCATGTAAAGAAATTTGGTTACGATTTTTACGCCCTTAATGTTGAGCGCGCTATCAATGCAGTGCTGTAGTACAAGAAGGTCCCTTCGGGTTTCATGCCTTCCTGAGCCTTCAGCACCTACGTGGTCTTTATTGCCAGCAAGGAAATAAATTGTTTTTGTTGGTACTTGTGCCAATGCAGGCACTGATAAAGCCAAAAGGCCCGCAAAAGCCAGGATAGCTGCTACCCCGGTTTTTATTGTTTGTTTAAAATTGATCATTTTGTATTTGGTAATTTAAGTTCGACATATCCTTCCGGAATTTTAGTTTTTTCGTAAGTTTTATTTATTGGCGCCAGCTGA
>CAISKH010000086.1 GCA_903885865.1 uncultured Mucilaginibacter sp. | reverse complement strand
ATGCCAATCCCGAGATATTTGCAAATGCAAAATCGTTAAGATATAATATGACTCCTGCTGAAAATATGCTTTGGAGTTATTTAAATGTAAAAACTAATGCAAGGTTTAGACGGCAACATCCATTAGGCAGTTATATTGTTGATTTTTATTGTCATCAACACAAACTGGTTATAGAAGTTGATGGGAGCATCCACCAACTGCCTGAAATACTTCAAAACGATTTGGAAAAACAATCTTTTCTTGAAAAAGAAGGATTACGGGTACTAAGGTTTACAAATAATGAAATATTTAATCAACTGGATAAAGTATTGAACCTGATAAATACGCAAATCAGCACCCCCTTCAGGGGGCGGGGGGGGTTAGCTAAGCGAATCATCCCCTGCTTAGACGTTAAAGACGGCCGTACGGTAAAAGGCGTAAACTTCGTTAACCTTCGCGATGCAGGCGACCCTGTTGAGCTGGCCTGGAACTATTCGCGACAGGGCGCCGATGAACTGGTGTTTTTAGATATAACCGCTACGCACGAGCGTCGTAAAACGATGGTTGAGCTGGTAAAGGCTGTGGCAAGGCAAATCAATATTCCCTTTACTATTGGCGGCGGAATCAATGAAATTGCCGACGCGGATGCTCTGCTGAACGCGGGTGCTGACAAGATATCAATCAACTCGGCAGCGGTACGTAACCCCGCTTTAATTGATGAACTGGCAAAAGCATTTGGGGTACAATTTGTAGTAATAGCGGTCGACACAAGGTTAACCAACGGCACAAATATAGTGCACCTGAACGGCGGGCGCATACCAACCGAAAAGGAAACCTTAAGCTGGATATTGGAGGCAGAAAGCCGTGGGGCCGGCGAGATATTGTTAACTTCGATGGATCATGACGGCACTAAAGGCGGTTTTGATAATTTGCTGTTAAAAACAGTGAACGATGCAGTAAACATACCGGTTATCGCGTCGGGCGGAGCGGGTTCGGTGCAGCATTTTGTGGATGTATTCGAGCAAACAAATGTTGACGCCGCTTTGGCAGCATCGGTGTTTCATTATGGTGAGATATTGATACCTGATTTGAAGGAAGTTTTAAGAAACAGGAATATTGAAATAAGATAAATACTTGTCATTGCGAACGATGACATTAAAAAACATGGAAATAAATTTCAACAAAACAGACGGCTTAGTGCCGGTTGTAATTCAGGATGAACAAACATTGGAGGTACTGATGTTGGGCTACATGAACAAAGAGGCTTACGATAAAACTATACGGGAAAATATCGTTACTTTTTTTTCGCGCTCAAAAAACCGTTTATGGACCAAGGGCGAAACCAGCAATAACTTCCTGCATGTAAAAAGCATTAGTTTGGATTGCGACCAGGATACCCTCTTAATAAAAGTAAACCCCGATGGCCCTACCTGCCATACCGGTAGCCGCAGCTGTTTTAATACAGATTATAATCAAAACTTTATTCTACAATTAGAACGAATTATTGCCGACAGGTATGAAAACCCTCAGGAAGGCTCGTATGTAAATAAACTGCATGCAAAAGGCTTAAATAAAATAGCCCAAAAGGTTGGCGAAGAAGGCGTTGAAACGGTAATCGCCGCTTTAGCTGAAACGGAAACCGACCTGATCAATGAATCGTCCGATCTTATTTTTCACCTGCTGGTTTTGCTGCGCGAAAAAGGATTGAGCCTACAAATCATTGCCAAAAATTTAGCCGAAAGGCATAAATAGCGTATAGTTTATGGTTCATAGTTCATTGCCCTTTTTACCATGAACTATGAACTATTAACCATAAACTTCAAATGATCACCGTACAAAAAACAGCAGAACTCACCGGGCACAGTAACCCAATATTTGCGCTTACTTTATCGCAAAAGCCGGGTATATTATTTACCGGGGGTAATGATAAAGGCGTTGTTGAATGGAGTTTAAAAACAAACTCGTTCATCAAGGTGATGTTCCCCGTTGCAGCTTCAATTTATGCAATTCATTGTCCGGTTGGTTATCCTTTAATGATAACCGGCCTGCGCAATGGCGATGTGCTGGTATTTGATTTTTTAAACCAGAAGCTTCTCCCGGCGCTAAAACATCATCATAAACCCATATTCGATATTAAGTCGGTTAACAGCAAAAAGGAACTGTTGGTTGCATCCGAAGACGGCACTGTAACTGTATGGAGCCTGGATACGCTGCAATTGCTGCATACCGTGAAAGTTTCAACCGATACCGTTCGCAGCATAAGCGTTTCGCCTGATGAAAAAAAAGTTGCATTTGGCTGCCGCGACAATGAAATAAGAATATATGACCTGGAAGATTACACCCTGGTAAAGGTTTTAAGAGGGCACTCCTTGGCTGTCTTTGCAGTGCAATATGCTCCAGCCGGCAATTACCTGGTATCAGGCTCACGCGATGCCCAGGTTAAAATTTGGGATACCCGTTCTTTCGAATTAATAGAAAACATTCCGGCCCATTTATTCGCCGTTAATCATATCGCCTTCCATCCTTCCCAACCCTATTTTGCTACGGCTAGTATGGACAAAAGTATAAAGCTTTGGGGGTCGGACGATTTTAAGTTATACAAAGTAATCAGTCGCGAAAAAGGATTCGAGACGCATCGTTTATCAGTTAATAAGCTGGCATGGAACGGTAACCAACTGATCTCAACAAGTGACGATAAAAAAATAATTTTATGGGATATACAGTTTGGTTAAATTATGCGCCGGATGCTGTGAAGGGTGTGAGTATAGCGCTGTAATTCTTCCGAATATATACCCTTCTCATCTATCGTATCGATCTTAACTTTTCCTGACGCATGAATAATATGTTCGCGGTTAAGCAGCATACCTACATGAGTTACCCTACCCTCGGTATTAGCAAAAAAAGCCAGATCGGCCGCATACGCCTCTGACAAAGAATTTACCTTTGCGCCCTGTTCGGCTTGTAAGCAGGCATCGCGTTTTAACTGTACGCCTTTTAACTTAAATACAGCCTGGGTAAAGCCCGAGCAATCTATCCCAAAATGCGTTCGCCCTCCCCATAAATATGGCGCATTTAAAAAATTTTTGGCAACCAGGTCAATACTTTCACTTTCTCCCATCTGGCCCAATATTTCAAACTTTTCTCTTTCAAAATAACAGGTTGTACCGCTTAAAAAAGAAAGTGAGCTTCCCGCAGGCAAATACAAAATACTATTATCCTTTATTTTCCAAGCCTGCGTTACCGCACGATAAGTTAACCTGGGCGGTTTATCCTGTAACTCTTTAAAGCCCATATGGCCCAGCATAGCAAATTGCAGCCGGCTTATCCAGCCTTTATAACTATCATTGGTGGTAATAATTTGTGCCCACCCTTCTTTCCATTCTAAAATACTAAATGTTTCGCCAAATAAAACCTGTGACACCTGCTCACTGCGCTCGTTTGGTTCGGCGCGCATTGGTATAACAGCTAAATTGCAAATTCCGTATTCCATTTTAAAAATATCAGCCTGCTTTTACGTTACAAATTTTTTAAATGTTTCATCCATAAAAAAAGGAATACACTAAGTGTATTCCTTTTTTTAAATCTCCTCATTAGATATTATTCGTTCATGTGTAACCATTCCTTCTTCGCCATCAGTTCTTCGCGGGTTTCGCGAACGTTCTCATCATCCACACAACAATCAACCGGGCAAACTGCGGCACATTGCGGTTCATCATGAAAACCAACACATTCTGTACATTTATCTGGTACTATATAATAAATATCATCTGACAAAGCTACCTGTGTTTCTTCAGCATTTAGCGTAACTCCGTCGCCAAAATCTATCACACCTTTTAAGCCTGTACCATCAGAAAAACGCCAGGCAGCGCCTGCATCATAAATAGCATTATTTGGGCACTCAGGTTCGCAGGCTCCGCAGTTTATGCATTCATCGGTGATTATAATCGCCATATTTTTAAATAATCTTGTATTCTCAATTACCTTTGCCAATTAACAAAGCGTGCAAATATAACAAAAAAAGAATTTACGAGTTTGAATACTTACCATATCTATGTCAAAATTTACTACAAAAGAACTGATAAATACATTTTCTGAACTGGGAAAACAGCTGTCGACTCCTGACGATGAATTAGGAAAAATTATAAACAATGAGCAACAGCACAATGCATGGTTTACGTCCGAAAATGTTGAAAAAGCGGTAAAAGCCGACGGCCTAATGCTTAATGCGAAGGACCTGTCTTCCTGGCTCAATAAATATGATCTTGCAAAAAGCGCCTCGGCGAAAAAAATAGGGCTTATACTCGCAGGAAATATTCCACTGGTTGGCTTTCATGATGTATTGTGTGTATTGGCTACCGGCAATCATGCCTTAATTAAAGCATCGGTACAGGATGCGCGGCTTATAAAATATGTTTTAGAAAAATTGGTGGCTATTGATAGCCGTTTCAAAGATCAGTTTAGTTTTGTAGAAAGGCTGGAAAATTTCGACGCGGTGATAGCTACCGGCAGCAATAACTCGTCGCGGTATTTTGAATATTATTTTGGCAAAGTGCCCCATATTATCCGCAAAAACCGCAATAGTCTGGCGGTGTTAACGGGGAATGAGACAGAACAACAATTATATAACCTGGGGCATGATATTTTTGATTATTATGGCTTGGGCTGCCGCAACGTATCTAAATTATTGATCCCCAATAACTACGATCTCGCAAATTTTTTTGAGGCGATAGAGCCTTACCAGCCAATTATTAACCATCATAAATACAATAACAATTACGATTATAATAAATCAATTTATTTAGTAAACGGTGATAAGCATTTAGATAATGGCTTTTTACTGCTTAAAGAGGATGAACGCTTGGTATCGCCGCTGGCCGTATTGTATTATAATTATTATGAGGATTTGCAAGCCGTGGAACGATTACTTGAAAATGAGAGCGATAAAATACAATGTATAGTTAGCACCGCCCCATTGCAGGTAAAAAACCAGGTGGTTAATTTTGGCCAAAGCCAGCAACCCGGGTTAGCCGACTATGCCGATGGTATTGATACGATGGATTTCTTGGCAAATCTTTATACCTTTGGTAGTTCATAGTTCATGGATGATAGTTCATAGTGATTTGCTACCATGAACCATGAACAATAAGCTATGAACCAGCATGTATATTATAAAAGTTAAAGGCGTTGCCAAAATACCCGATTATGTACAGCTAAGGGATGACCAGTTTACATTGCTGGCTTATTTCAGGGTTGACAGACCGGAGAAATCATTGGATAAAGTGGGGTTGAGCCATAAAACCGAATATATAATGAACATTATTAAAGAGCTGCCGTTTGGACAGATCTTAAAATTAGAACTCTAAAACAATGATAGGAAACTCCATTATTAAGCTAAATAATGTTGATATTTTTCAACAAAAGCACCTGGTACTGTCGAACGTTAACCTGCATATTGACAAAGGTGATTTTGTATGGCTTATTGGCCAAACAGGTTCGGGCAAAAGCAGTTTGCTTAAGGTTATTTATGGCGACCTGGCTGTTACAGTTGGCGATGGCCACGCCTGCGGGTACGACCTGCATAAAATAACGGATAAAGATATTCCTTTTTTGCGCCGCAAACTGGGTATTGTTTTCCAGGATTTCCAGTTATTGACAGACCGTTCTATTGAGCAAAACCTGCAATTTGTAATGCGCGCCACCGGCTGGACAGACAACCAGTTAATTGCCGACCGTATACTTGATGTATTGGAAAAGGTGGGCCTTCGCTCAAAATTAAAAAAGATGCCGCATGAGCTTTCGGGCGGCGAGCAGCAACGCGTAGTAATTGCACGTGCCTTATTAAATAACCCTGAAATAATTTTAGCAGATGAACCTACCGGTAACCTTGACCCGGATACTTCCGAAGAAATTGTTTTGCTATTAAAACAAATAAGCCAGTCGGGAACAGCGGTGTTAGTTGCTACACACGATTATCATATTATCCGCACCTTTCCATCGCGTATCATCAAATGCGAGAATGGCAAGGTATTGGAAGACGCCATCCTTTAGTTAGCGGTTTGCAGTTGCCAGTTTGTAGTTGTTACCTAAATTGCCAACTGCCAACTCAAAACTGCAAACTGACAGCCTGTCGCGCGGCGGACTAATGGCAAGGTACTTGATTGGCACTATTAGTTATGAATTTTTAACCATATGCTTAAGAAAAAAAAGACACATAATTCAGAAATACCTGAAGTTTTAGACGAGAGTATTGATACCAGTTTCGTCGATACAGATCAAAGCGAATTGGCAGCTGAGAAAGCTACAGAATTACTTTTAAAGGAAGAATTATCAATAGCTAACGATAAATACTTACGCCTCTATGCTGAATTTGATAATTTCAGGCGCCGTACCAATAAAGAACGTGCCGAACTGTTGCAAACCGCAGGTAAGGAAGTAATTGTATCGTTACTGCCGTTACTTGATGATTTTGAACGCGCTGTCAGGTCGATGGAGAATGCTACTGACATTAATGCCGTTAAAGAAGGCGTAGTACTGGTACAAAATAAATTAAATAATATCCTTTCGCAAAAGGGTTTGAAACCCATGGAATCAATAGGCCATCCTTTTGATGCTGAATTGCATGAAGCCATTACCAACATCCCGGCCCCTACCGATGAATTAAAAGGGAAGGTTATTGATGAAATGGAAAAAGGTTACTATCTTAACGACAAAGTTATACGCTTTGCAAAAGTAATTGTAGGAGCGTAAGCAATTATTGAATTATTGAGGGATTGAATT
>CAISKH010000085.1 GCA_903885865.1 uncultured Mucilaginibacter sp. | reverse complement strand
TACCGAGGCAAACTATTCTATCGGATGATTCAGCAAGCAATGGTAACAACTCCAGTGCCGCTCAACGACATAATAACCCCTAAAAAACCACTCACCTAAAGCAGATAAGCAGTTATTTTTATTCGATGGCTGATGGTTCGACCCGTCAGCCATCGATTGTTTTATAGAGGGCCATTACATACCGGCAACGATATCCAGTGACCTTTTTATCATATTGTCAATGGCACTTTCGCTGTCTCTACAGAAGGTTTTGTTAGCCCTGTTGGCCACAACTACACTTATAGACAGGCACTTATGCCCGAATATTTTACCCAACCCGAATATGGCTGACGATTCCATTTCGAAGTTGATAATGCGTGTATCATGATGCCTGAATGTGGCAAGAGCATCAATCAGGTGAGGGAAGGCAAGAGGCACCCTAAGCATGCGTCCCTGTGGGGCATAAAACCCCGGGCAGGTAACCGTTATGCCATGAGTAAAGCCCGTAGCAAAATGTTTACGCAGGGATATGGAACTCTCTGCTATATATGGTACAATGTTTTTATTGCTCATACCGGTATGCCGGTTAAACTCATTAAGTATAAAGGCTTCATCAGGATTGTTGGTCATCTTGTAATAATGCATCAGGTTATCAAGCCCTAAGGCGTGTGACGAAACAACGAGGCTTTCTACCGGCACATCTGCCTGCAATGAACCACAAGTACCCAGCCTGATTATAGATAGCGATGTCCGTTCATCTTTAATAGTGCGGGTCTTGAAGTCAATATTAGAAAGCGCATCCAGTTCGTTGAGTACTATATCTATATTATCAGGGCCAATGCCTGTACTTACTACAGACAGATGTTTTTTGCCAATATAGCCCGTATGTGTAATAAATTCGCGATGCTGGGCCTTATGGGTTATTTTGTCAAAATATTTTGATACTTCCTTTACCCTGTCCTGGTCTCCTACTGTGATTATAAATGGGGCAATGTCTTCCGGTGCCAGGTCAAGGTGGTAAATTCTGCCCTTACTGTTTATAATAAGCTCTGAGCTACCAATAGGCTGCATATTATGACTCATTTTTTTATGCTTTTTTTAGTGTTGTAAAGAAACGAAACTTTATTACATTTGCACCGTTGGTCGGATGGCCGAGTGGCTAGGCTCAGCTCTGCAAAAGCTGCTACAGCGGTTCGAATCCGCTTTCGACCTCTTTTTAAAATCACAAAACGCTGTAAATCAATAGATTACAGCGTTTTGTTTTTTATTGCGGTACACTTTGCGGTACAAAGAGATTCAATGCGAACTTATTCACCGATAACTATTTGAAACCATTGTTACACCTTTTGAAAAATACTATAGTACCCCGTAACGAGAATTAGCATAAAATACTAAAAGTGAATTATACGCCTTTTCAAGCTCATAGGTGTGCTGTAGTGCCGTCATAAATATTTTCGATTCTGCTATTAGGCCCAACCCCATACATACTAATCGTAGGATTGACACAATAGCCATATAGTTGGCTAATTGGGCATGATTGGCTATACATGACTATCTATAGTGTATAGTGGGCAAAAATACATAAATCCGTGTTTTTCAAAATTTCGATCGAAATCATCTGCACGATTTATTGATTTTTTAATTTAGAATATACCGTATATCCATCAACCTCCAAATATATCAAAGTCCAGTTATACTTTAGCTCCTTATGTGTTCCATTCCAGTATAATCCACATTTGTAAGAAAATTTTTCTCCTTGCCCGAAAAAATGATACTCAACCAAATAGGCATCATTTTTAGTCTTTTTAACTATTCCATTTTGGTATTTATCGAATCTTCTTGATGAGTTTACATTTGTATAATCTTTTACAAATTGTGTTGATATTTTATAAACTTCTTCATCTGTTGGTTTTTGGCAATAGGATTTTACCGAAAATAAAATCAGTAACAAAATCATAATTTTCTTCATTGTCGTAATTTTAGGATAAAAAAATAGCGTAACCATAATTCCTTAGCCAAGCAGTTAAGACGTTTGATATTTGCTCTAAATTTTCCATGGCAATACTCTTGAAATTCGATTTATGAATTATATTTTATATGCATTATTTTAAATTCTTCATTGTAGATAAATCATTCGATATTGCTTGTTCATCATAAACCGAAAGATTGCCACCTCTTATATATGAGTAATAAATTCTCCCTTTATTTAAAGCGTCTATCTTATTTCCAGAAAAAATAGATTCCCTATATTCAACTAATAATTTTGCTGAAATAGCAGATTTCTCTTTATATATAACTTGTATTAGAAAAAATATAAGTATTCCTCCGGTAATGAAAAATCCAACAGCTAAATAAAAAAATTTGTCCCTTGTTTTTATTGAAACAAAATCTGGGCTTGTGCCTATTTTGAAAAGAATTACAGTTATGATATAGCTAATTGCTATGCCAATTATTAATTTGTTTTTCAAAGTCATCTTGTTATTATTTTAGGATAAAAAAATAGCGTAACTGAAAATCTTCCGCTATTCAAGGCTCTGGAAAAGCCCTTTCTCGCAAAAGACACAGTTACGCCTTGAGGCGTACCGTAGTCATTTTGTTGCGAGAAATTTTAAATTTTCCAGATTTAGAATAGCAACTTAATGGTACAATACAACATTTTTATGTTGTCTCTAAGTTTTATGTTTTATGTTTTCATTCTTTGCATATTTAGGGTGTAAAATACAAATTCCTTACTTGAATATCTTAAAATAATTCGAGCATTTTCAATTCCACCCGATTTTGTAAATGGGATAATTATGGCATTTCTTTTGTCCCATTTGCAAAATAAGGTGCACCAAAATAGAAGCAGCGTAGCTTATGCGGGAAGGGCTTCTATTGCGGTAGCTTTTCTACAATAACACCGCCACCGTGTGCGGATAGCAGGGGCGGTGGGTTGAAGTATGGCTGCGTGTTTGGGTAGTGGGTAGCTGGCGCGGCTGCCGCCATGCAAGCCCTGTCGCAATGGCTGGAAATACTACGGTGCTTGGGGTTTGTGCGTTGGCTTGCATCGTTGTATGAAAGCAATTGCTGACCGCCGTTCGTCCTTGCTGCACGCATGTGCCAATCATCAATTAGCTAACGAACAGGGCTTGTGCGTAGGTGGCGACGAACGATAAAAAGCGAGTAGATTTTGTAATGCTCTGTGAAAGGGTATGTGAATAGCGGAGCTTTACAAAAGATACATAGCTTTTCCAAACGAAAATAGGCACGCACGGCAAATAGTATGACAAACATTCCCGATAGGGCATTACATCTCCTTTACTTCCATTGAAAAGACAAATAGATTTAAAGGTGTTGTAATGGTTTGGCGTACTATTTGCGCTGCCTATTGTAGTGCGTCCGCTTTTCCTTTTGGATATGCAGCGGGTTTGTGGATTGGCTTTTTGTGAGGTGGTAACCGGCTGCATATCCAATCATTAGATGCGTTTCCGCTTGTTTTCTTGTGGCAGAATTTGGTTGTAACTCATGGTAGGCGTTTGCCGCCAAAGGCTTATGGATGTTGGATAAAATCCTTGTTGGTTGCCTTTGGCGGCAAAGCCGTTTCGGAAATGACACGAGTCTTATAACAATTTGTTGGGCCTTACAATTCTAATTTGTTACGGTATTATAAACTGCCTGAATTGGAGTGTCTCCAATTTCATCGCTATTTAATTCGTTGAAAGGAACCAGCAAAGAATAGCCCTTCCGGATTTTAAATTGTGTGGGGATGAATTTTTGAATGTACACTCTGTTATTTTCCCTGATTTCTAAAAGTTTGCAAGGAATTACAAGGTTGTTTCCAAAACAAACAAAATAATTGCCGTCAAGTTTTAACTCTGGAGCAGTCCTGTCTTTTACATTTTTTAGTTGATATTTTTTTGGTACTCTGATTCCTGTGTATGTCATAATTTTAATTTGGTTTTGAAATGTTTATGAACTTGTCGAGTTTGAATTTTACTAAATAATCGGCTATATCAAGCCCTTGTATTTTATCGGCTTCGGTTGCTCTGTCTTCCAGTAAACTGGATACCTGAAACCTCGTAATGCTTGATAGCTCTTTTGCCTTACTATTCCATTTTTCAAAACAATTAAGATCCGGGAATAGTGTAACATTTCTCCCTGATAGAACTTTGCATTTTTCATTGTTCAACCCCTCTTTTGCACCCGATGCCAGCCATATATACTGAGGCAAATAAATACTTGCTATAATCGCGGTCTTTTCGGATTCTACAATTGCAACGGGTTTCAATGGCTCAATGCTCAAAATGTGTTCACCAAACAAACATTGTTTTAACTCATAATCAGGCAATTTGAGTGCCTTATGTACCCATTGAACAGGTGGTTTTGTTTCCTTATTCCGTTTACCCGTTACCGGGTTATAAAGAATTATTTTACCTGTCCGAATTTTGCCTTCATTATCTATCTGATAAAATACTGTTGCACCGTTCCAATGTTTTGATGTACCAATAAAATACTGGCTTATTAACTTCTCGGCAATTTCATTGCCGAACAATCCAATAAGGAATTTTACGAAATTATTTCTTTCATAATTCATTAAACTATGCTTAAACAGTTCTACTGGTATAACTGAAACTGGCTTTGGTACTGGTGCTATAGGCCACTTTTTGAATGGTTGCCTCTGACTTGGTTTATCAAACGAAATGTTGTTATCCTTAAAATATTGCTTGGGGGTATAGTGATACCCGCAATTGTTGGCACGTTCGCATTTTCCAACTGTGGGGTGTATATGTTCGTTTGTTTCAGTATAAATATACCGTGTGAAGGTTTTCCTTCTATGATTGCATTGAGGGCAACTGTAACGGGTGGCGTTACCTTTGTATCGTTCCAAAATGCACCGATGTTGGTTCATGATAAAATTGATTTTTTTGTGGTTCACGTGCTACACTAACTACACTATTGAATGGGTGTAGATAGCGTACATAGTGTAGATAGTGTAGATAGTGTAGATAATTAAACAAGTTCTTTTGGTGCATAAACGACCGTGCCATAATTTTTGCGTTCTATAACAAAACCGTTATTTCGTAACCTTTCGTTCATTGTTCTACTTGAACAGGGACGATAACCATTATCATTGCAGTATGTGCGATATAGTGACAACAAGTCCTTTGATGGTATTGATTTAGATATACTTATTGTGTATCCTTCATCATGCAAAAATTGTTTAACGCTGTCGGATTGCAGTTTGTATTGCTCAATTTGATTATTTACGGCATCGCTGTTGGTGAAATTCTTTTGGGCAAGCAATCGTTTTAAACCTTCTAAAACCCAATTAAATACCGCCGACAATTCGCTTATAATTATTTTTGACGAAAGTTCCTTATCCTGTTCTAATTCAGGAATTGTAACCTCAAACGGTATAATTAACAGTCGCCTAAAAAATGCGTGTGTTTGTTCAACATCCTTCGGAAGCTCATTACAATTGAAAATTAGTTTTGCGTATTTAGTCAGTATAAAAGGGTTGCCATATGGCAATCGAGCTTCCACTGGCTCACCAGAAACAAGTTGTTTAAAAATTGAAACTTCTAATTTTCCGTTAATTTCACTTGCATAGTTTACAAGTTTGTTAGCCAACATCGCCCGATAATATCCCGTTGTATCGGTAAGGCTTTGTAATGAATAACTACTTACATTTTCATTACCTCCTAACAGTGCGTTGACTATTTCAAAAAAAACTGATTTGCCATTTGCACCACTACCATATAGCAGCAATGTTTTCTCTAACTTTAGCGTACCTGGAGAGATGAATAAATACCCCAAATATTCAGCCAGTATCATTTGCCTATTTTTGTCTGGTTGCACTTTGTCAAGGAATTTTTCAAACATCGGGGCTTTTGCGGTAGGCGTAAATTCAAAATGTAATTGATATTTCAAAAAGTCTTTGGCGTTTGGCGGTCTCAGCACCTGTTTTTCCGGGCTTATCTCAAATGTGCCGTTTTTGAGACTGATTAACACTTCATTTTGTTGCTCAGGTGTTGGCATATTTGCAACCGCAAGGAATTGTTTATAAAGTTGTTCTTGAAAAATATATACTCTTGAAGTGATTTTCTCTACTCCTAATTTTTCGGCTGCATTTCCTAAAAATGTTTGAAGTTCCTTTTGTCCCAACACATTCCAATAGGCCCCATTAAACAGGTAAATAAAATCGTGAAATGTGCATATACCCCAATTATGCTGCCGAGCAACCAATAAAATTTGCTCAATAGAAATTACCAAGAAATGCTTGACTTGCAATTGTTCATTCTTGACGAAACCAGCCAGATCTCGGAAATCGACTGGTTTAATTTGCGCCAATAATTTGGCTAATATTTCATTATGCCTTATTGGTTCATACGATTTTAATTGTGTTTCAACCTCATTCAGAATATCACTTGCTGTAATTCCTATGTTTGATTTTTCAAAATCAAATTCGGGGTTAATTTCATCTTGATTGTCGGGAGTATCATTAATCTGCGCCATAGTTAAATCTTCGATGTTTTAACTTGATGCAATGCATTTTGAATATCGCTCTCTTTGTACAATACCCGATTACCGATGCGGTTAGCAATTATCTTGCCGGACTTAGAATATTCATTGAGGGTGGCTAATGTGATATTAAGCCGTTTCGCTGTCTCCTTTCGGGTAAGTAGTACATCCGCTATCGGGGCCGGTATTTGTGGGGCAGGAATACTGATTTTATTTTCTAAATCAGTGAACTTTTTGAGCAGCAACGTAAGCCCTGCGGGTACTTGCTCCAAGGTGTTAATTTGTATTGATTCCATTTTGTATAACAAGTATTTTGTCCCTTGTGTTTACAAATTTCGTTGCATCAGTCCCTGTGAACTGGTTCAAACCAGTTAAAGATTTTTAATTAAATTATTTTTCTTTTAGTTTTTGTAATTCTGATTTTGCTACTTCTAATGCTTTTGGTGAATCATGCAACAACACTATCGCCTCATCATACCTACCAATTTGTGTGTTCAATACCTTAGTATCTGTACTGCTACCTTTGTTAGATTTTATGCGCTCAGTTGCATCCTTAAAATTTTCATAGAATTTCATAAAATTGGGAACAGTTTTATAGCCATAAACTTGGAGGATAGTCTTTGCATTAGTTTTGGTTACTACCTTTTCGCCCTCGTATTTTGTCTTTAATGCCCACGACAAAGCAATTGATGCGATTGTAGGCTTTTTTTGATTTATGGCAGCACCATTATTAATTTGTTCTACTTGAATTAGGCTCTTAATTTTTCCTTTGCACTTTTGAATTTCATGTTTGATGATATCAATGATTGATGATAATACCGCCGGATAATTTTCCTCGGTCAATGCTTCTGCATCTTCCCATATTTTGAAATACTCATTCGCAAGGCTATATTTTTTGCGCTGCAATACTAAAATTTTGAGATATTCTTGTGGTGTGTTATTCAATTCCTCAGCCAATAACTCTTCTGAAAACTCATTGACATTCCTGTAATAATTGAAATTAATATCAACATATTTTTCGTG
>CAISKH010000084.1 GCA_903885865.1 uncultured Mucilaginibacter sp. | reverse complement strand
TTGATATCAAATAACGGCGGTACAAGAAACTTCCCTTCTTCGATGTACTATAATAACATTCCGAGCAGCGATTTAGGAACAGACGCGTTATTTATAAAAAATCCAGGCTATTAATATTTGAAAATATGAACCTAATACGTTCAATTATTTGCAGATAATACCTAAAGGATACACAACTCTCTGAAAAGAAGTTGTGTATCCTTTTTTATATTGGCACCTTTAATATCTAACCGCTTGGTTGGTGCTGCCTTTTAGTTAAACATAAGCTCAAACGGGGAATGGAAATGAATAAGATATTATTGTTTAATCCGAAAAGTGCTAACGCGAAATATAGAATACCTAATTCTATCTTAAATATCGCGGCCTCGGTTGAAGGAAAGTATCAATGGGTTATAGTTGATGGAAACTGTGAAACCGACCCGCTAAAAAAAATCGAATCCTATTTAGCTACAGGCGATTTTAAATATCTTGGATTTACCGTAATGCCCGGTCCGCAATTAAGACAGGCCATAATTACCGCCAAAGCCGTTAAAGAAAAATATCCAACCACAAAAATGATATGGGGAGGCTATTTCCCTTCTAACCAACCCGAATCTGTACTATGCTCCCGGTACGTTGATTTTATTATTAACGGCCCCGGCGACCATGCTTTCCCGGCACTGATTGATGCATTGGAAAATAATAAGCCTTTTGAATT
The DNA here is from genome assembly GCA_903885865.1 of uncultured Mucilaginibacter sp. Taxonomy (GTDB): domain Bacteria; phylum Bacteroidota; class Bacteroidia; order Sphingobacteriales; family Sphingobacteriaceae; genus Mucilaginibacter. Next base: position 8,604 of record CAISKH010000084.1, on the reverse strand, counting down.
TATTAAAAACCTGATATACCAGGCTACAGACGGCAAGATAGTTAAAACCCAAAAGGAAGACCTGATAGACCAGGATGCTTTGCCGCCATTGCCTTATAACAAGCTGAATGAATTTTACCCTATCCCCAAGTTTTTGGGAAGAACCTACCTTGGCGAGAAAACACTGGCCTACCACTCTAGTATAGGCTGCCCCTTCACCTGTTCGTTTTGTGCAGTAGTGCCTATTTACGAGGCCCGGTGGAAGGCTAAATCGGCCCAAAATGTTTACAATGATATTAAATACATTAAGGATAAATGGGGTGCCACAGCTATAGAGTTCCATGACAATAATTTCTTCGTATCTGAAAAACGAGCGGTCGAGTTTTCACGGTTAATAGAGCCCGAAAATATGACATGGTGGGGTATGGCCCGTATTGACACGATGAGCAAGTTCAAAGATTCTTCGTTAGCTGCTATACGGGCAGCAGGCTGTAAAATTATATTCTTCGGCGCCGAAAGCGGCAATAATGCTGTTTTGGAGCAAATGGATAAGGGCGGCACACAAACTGGCGACCAAATCATTGAATTTGCCGAAAGATTAAAGAAATTCGATATTATACCAGAATACTCATTTGTGCTTGGAACCCCAGCGCCAACTCCGGAACATGTAATGGCGCAAATTGATTTTGAGATAGATTTTATTAAAAAAGTAAAAGCTGTAAACCCAAAAACAGAGATCATTATTTATACCTATAGCCCCGTACCTACCGAGGGTTCAGAACTGTATAAACAGGCATTGGCCGGCGGCTTTAAATTTCCGCAAACACTGGAAGATTGGATAAGCCCTGAATGGGAAAATTTCGATCTTCGCAAAAATCCTTTAACCCCCTGGCTTACGCCCGAGATGATAGACAAGATAAGAAACTTTGAAACCGTACTGAATGGCGTGTACCCAACCGTAACCGATATCCGCTTAAACTATATGAAACGTGCTGCTATAAAGATGGTAGCAGGGTTACGTTATAAAATAAATATATACCAATATCCATATGAAATAAAACTATTACAAAAAGTTTGGAAATACCGGCAGCCCGAAATACAAGGGTTTTAATTCGTATTAACATGCCTGTGCAATCATTATATCAAACATACCGGCGATACAGAACATTGCAGACTGATAAAATATTGGCCTTACCGGTAGTAATACTGATGCCACATAGTGCCTGTAACTGCCGGTGTGTAATGTGTGATATTTGGAAAGACAATAAAAACCTGAAACAGCTCACCGAACAGGATGTTACCGATTTGCTGATTTCTCTGAAAAAATTTGGAACACAGCAGGTAGTAATGTCGGGCGGTGAGGCTTTGCTCAATACCAACTTCTTTAAACTTTGCGAAATACTAAAAAAGGAAAAAATTAAAGTAACCCTGCTCACTACGGGTCTGTCGGTAAAAAATAACGCGCCGCAATTATTGAAATGGGTTGATGACCTCATTGTATCGCTGGATGGCGATGAACAGGTTCATGATACTATACGCAATATCCCTAATGCGTTTAAAAAACTGAAAGAGGGCGTTGAGTATATTAAATCTGTAAATCCCGAGTACCGTATCACAGCGCGTACGGTGATCCACCGCCTTAATTTCAGGAACTGGGCTGCTATTATCAACGAGGCAAAGGCAATGGGTATTGACCAGGTAAGCTTTTTACCTGCCGATATAAGCAGCCATGCCTTTAACCGCCAAACCGCATGGAGCGAGCCGAAACAACATGAAATATTATTAGCCGAAGAGGAACTGTCCAGCCTTCAACGGGTAATAGACGAAATAATTAATGATGGGATAGAAAACTTTTATAATGGATTCATAGCGGAATCTGCAGAAAAAATTCAAGCTATACATGACTATTATGCTGCATTTTACGGGTTAAACCCATTCCCCTATAAAAAATGTAATGCTCCCTGGGTATCAACTGTGGTGGAAGCAGACGGCAGTGTTCGACCCTGCTTTTTTCATGATACTATCGGCAATATCCGCGACGCTTCATTAACAGATATATTGAACAGTACTGAAGCTATCAGTTTCAGGAAAACATTGGATATGAGTACTAACCCTACCTGCGTAAAATGTGTATGCAGTTTAAATTTATCGCCATTTGCAAAACTGTAAAATATGAATAACATACTGTTTTCACATTCATATTTTTTAAGGTTCGACCCTAAACAATGGGCGTTGGGGCAGCCCTATGCGCCATTAGGGACGCTGTATGCAGCTGCTTTAATGCGTGAAAATGGCTATAATGTTTCCCTGTTTGACACCATGTTTGTTGCCGACCCCGGCGAGGCCGAAATAGCAATAGGCCATGCGCAGCCTAACTTTTTTGTGATCTATGATGATGGCTTTAATTACCTTACAAAAATGTGCCTCACCAATATGCGCGAGGCGGCTTTTACTATGTGCAAGCTCGCAAAAGCCCGGGGATGTATAGTAATTGTTTCCAGCTCCGACTCGACAGACCGGTATGAGGAATACCTTGACGAAGGCGCTGATTTTGTAATACTTGGCGAGGCCGAGCATACCTTACTTGAACTGATTAACCATATTAAAGCAGGCGAAAATGATCATGCTGCAATACAGGGTTTAGCTTTTAAAAGCAGCACAGGCAAAACATATAAAACATTGGCTCGTCCCGTTTTAAAAGAGCTGGACAATTTGCCCTTGCCCGCCTGGGACCTGGTTGATATGGAAATATACCGGCAAAGCTGGTTAAAAAATGCGGGTTACTTTTCTATCAATATGAGCACTACACGCGGATGCCCGTTTAAATGTAACTGGTGTGCAAAACCTATTTATGGCAACCGGTATAATTCGCGCAGCCCCGAAAATGTTATACAGGAGCTCAAATTATTGAAGGAACAGTACCCGATTGACCATATATGGTTTTGTGATGATATTTTTGGCTTAAAACCGGGCTGGGTACTGGAGTTTGCACAATTGATACAAAAAGAAAACCTGCGTACACGTTTTAAAATACAATCAAGGGCCGACCTCCTGGCGCATGAAGGGCTGGTGGAGGCACTGGCTGCGTCGGGCTGCGAGAATGTTTGGATAGGTGCTGAAAGCGGCTCGCAAAAAATATTGGACGCCATGGATAAAGGCATAACGGTTGAACAAATACATACCGCTACAAAAGCAATGAAGAAACACGGCATAAAACCATCCTTTTTTATCCAGTTTGGCTATCCCGGCGAAGATAAGGCAGATATTGCCCTAACCATTAAACTCATCAATGAGTTGCTGCCGTTTGAAATTGGTATTTCTGTATCTTACCCTTTACCCGGAACTGTTTTCTACGATCGCGTAAAGGCTGATCTGAAGAAAAAAACAAACTGGACCGATTCGGACGAAATGGTGTTGATGTTTACCAACACATTTCCGGCAAGCTATTATAAACAATTGCATAAGTATGTTCACAAAAACTATCATTTGCACCTGGCAAAAAACAGCCTGGTTAAATTGATAAAAAATCCTTTAGGTGTTAACGGCGCCAATTTAAAAAAAGCGCTCTCGGTTTTTTATTATACCCCTGCCACTTATATTGAACGGCTAAAACTCCATCAATTAGAAAAAGTATAATGAATGCTGTTGCCGAAAATATAAATGAACAATACGCGGCAAAAGCCTTTTCTGCACAAGCAGGAGTATTTGACGAACTCTACTCGGGCAATACCATCGTTAATTACAAACGCGGTAGGGTACGGGCGCACGTTTTGCAATATTTAAAGCCAAACACGTCTATATTGGAATTGAACAGCGGCACAGGTGAAGACGCCCTTTTTTTTGCCGGTATCGGCCACCCCGTACATGCAACTGATATAGCCGCTGGTATGCAGGAAAAACTAAGAGAAAAGGCCGCGAAACATAACCTGGAGAATTTAATAAGCACCGAACTATGCTCTTTTACCCAGCTTGACCAGTTGAACAATAAGGGGCCTTTTGACTATATCTTTTCGAATTTCGCAGGCTTAAACTGCACCGGCGAACTGGACAAGGTTTTGTTATCGCTACCCGGTTTGTTAAGTGAAAATGGTGTAATTACCTTAGTTGTACTGCCAAAGTTTTGTTTATGGGAATCGTTGTTAATAGCGAAAGGAAAATTTAGAACCGCCACAAGAAGGTGGTTTGGCAAGAACGGCGTAAAAGCGCGGGTAGAAGACACTTATTTTACCTGCTGGTACTATAACCCATCATATCTAATTAATACTTTAAAAAATTCTTTCGATCTGCTTTCTGTAGAGGGGTTATGCACCATAGTGCCGCCATCGTACATTGAAGATTTTGCAGAAAAACACCCCGCGGTTTATAACCGGTTAAAAAAATTAGAGAATAAGTTTAAATGCAGCTGGCCATGGAAATTTATAGGCGATTATTATATTATTTCGCTCATAAAAAAATAGCGTTTAATTCGCCAGAATATTTTGGGGCTCGATCAATATTTGCGATATTTTATTTTCGTATTGCTCAAGCAATGCGGTCTGAAAGTTTTTAGGATCAGGTTTAGCATAGTGCTTATCAGCATCCATCCCCATAATATCTCCTTTTGAATTAAGCTTTTTGAGCCGGGTTTTTTTGAGCCACCTGCCGGCTGTTATTTTCATCAGTGAATCATCAACAGCATTTCCCCAATTATTATCCAGCGCTTTTTCAAACAACCGCTTTAAAAAAGAAGGCCGTACAGGTTTTGCTGTTGATAGCCGCATAATTTTATTAGGCAGGAATTCTCTTGTCCAGGCGTTTGCCGAGTAAAAATTCTCTATCACATTATCACCTTGTAAGGGGATGAGCGTAACAATTTCTATAGCAGTATAAATGGTTTTTTCAACTATTTCAAGTTGCTCTTCGTCGATATAGTAGTTCATGCAAAAGTAATCCTGCTTGTTTACTAGGAAGGTTAACTTTTTAAAGGCATGCATTAATGTACGCGCTATCCACAGGCGGTTTTTCGCGGTGATAATAAAAAGGTCAATATCGGAATTTTCATCAGCGAAATTTTTAGACAACGAACCCGAAATGGCAATGGCGCGCACGTAAGGGAACCTGATCAGTAGTTCGCTTACTTTTTCGGCAACCTTAATTAACTGAGCAGCCTTTTTGTTTCCCTCGCACCTTCTTGCTATTAAGGAATAGTCGTTTTTGAGCGTATAAAAATTGCTGAATTGATAAATTGACCGGTTACCGGTGAGACATTTTAAAGCAAATTCAAACTCGTCATGCCCATATTTATTTTGTGAAAATAAATAGATCTCCCCACTTGTTAATGGATAGTCGAATATATCAAAATAGGCCAGCGTAGCTAATATGTTTTCTTTTATGTCGGTCACAAGCGCTTTGTTATTAGTAGATATAATCACTTAAGGAAAATTGTGCATCTTTCTACAATCAAGACGCATCGATTTATCGATAGGTTGCCATAGTTTTAAAATAAAGACAGGTATTTCGGCATTGTAACACACCATTTACAATTGATAGCCATTTTTAAAAAAGTAATAGCTAATGCAATGCGCACGGTATTCTCGTTTAAACGATCCGTTTAGCGTTGTCCTTAACAAAAGTATCCCAGCCAGAGTAGGATTTTTTGCCTCCGCTTTTACCGGTATTTATTTTTTGAAAGGAATGGCAAACAGCTACGGCAAGCCCATCGGTAGCATCTAAAAAATCGGGTGTTTCTTTAAAATTGAGCAGGTTTTGCAGCATGGCGGCTACCTGTTCCTTCGCGGCGTTGCCATTGCCGGTTATTGACTGTTTTATTTTACGCGGAGAGTATTCGGTAACCTCAATATTTCGCGACAGGGCCGCAGCCATCGCTACACCCTGCGCCCGGCCAAGTTTAAGCATTACCTGTATGTTTTTGCCATAAAACGGCGCTTCGATTGCCAGGCAATCAGGTTTATAATTATCAATTAAAGCTACCGTTTTTTCAAATATGCGCTGTAGTTTCAGCATATGGTCGTCAATTTTATCCATTTTAACCACGCCTAGGCTTATCAGCTCTATTTTTGACCCGATTTCTTTCACCAGGCCATAGCCCATAACTGCGGTACCGGGGTCTATACCTAAAATTATACGTTCTTTTTTGTTTATTGCCTGCTGCATGTTATCTGTTCAGGAGTGTTCCAGATATGCCACTTTTGCAATTTGGAACACTTTAAAGTTAACCATCATTCTGCACTATTCTGTAAAGCCATCATATATTCTTTTCTGCCCACCATCCTTGCGCCCATTGATGCCATGTGTGCAGTATGCACCTGGCAATCCAGTAATTTATACTTCCCACTTTTACAAAGCGCTATTACAGCAGTTTTAGAAGCGTTGCTTACTTTGCTGAACATGCTTTCTCCGCAAAAAACAGTACCAATCGCTACGCCATACATCCCGCCAACCAACTCATTATCCTGCCATATTTCAATAGAATGTGCATGACCCTTATGGTGAAGTTTTATATAAGCGTTTTTCATATCATTGGTTATCCAGGTGCAATCCTGGTCTTTGCGCTCAATTAACGAACAGGTAGCTATCACATCCTCAAAACAAGTATTATAGGTTATGTGAAACCGGTTTGAATTGAGCACCCTTTTCATGCTTGCTGAAATGTATACCTCATTAGGATAAAGCACAAATCTTGTATGCGGCGAGTACCATAAAATGGGGGTTTCGTCACTATACCAGGGGAAGATGCCGTTTTTATACGCGAGCATTAAACGCCCCACAGAAAGATCGCCGCCTATTGCCAGCAAGCCATCCTCTTCAGCCAGTTCCGGATCGGGAAATTGTAAATGTTTTTGCAACCTGAATATCATCAGGACAAATTTATACCTTTAAGTATAATAAAAAAGTTACGGCGATTAAACTATTTGTCAGATCAATTGTCACAATCATGTAAACCACCCCGGCAATGAGCAACATTAAACAAATTAAGCATTTAACCGCGCGCGCAGGCTTCGGAATGAGCTTTGACAATTATGCCGCCGGTGAAAAAATTCCCCTAAAACAAGCTGTAAAAGACTTATTTAAATTGGCCGACGATAACCAGTCGCTCAAAATTGTAAAAGAGGGTGCTGATTACACCATGATAGCAATGGGCGATGTGAATACACGCAAAATGTTTATGCAGCAGCAGCGCGAGGAAGAAAAAAATCTCAACCTTGCCTGGCTAAACCAAATGAGTGCCACAAAGGCCCAGCTGCGCGAAAAAATGACCCTGTTTTGGAACAATCATTTTGCCTGCCGAAGTAATAACGCCCTGTTTACCCAACAGCTCAACAACATTCAGCGCGATAACGCTTTAGGCAATTTCCGTGCGATGACACTGGAGATATCCAGGTCGCCGGCCATGCTGCAGTTTTTAAATAACCAGCAAAACTTAAAGAATCACCCAAATGAAAATTTTGCCCGTGAAGTGATGGAGCTTTTTACCATTGGCCGCGGCAATTATACCGAGCAGGATGTTAAAGAATCGGCAAGGGCGTTTACCGGCTGGGGCTTTAACCGCACCGGCGAATTTTTGGTGAGGCCATTTGCCCATGATGGCGGCGAAAAAACATTCCTTGGCAAAACAGGAAATTTTAACGGCGAGGATATTATTAATATGCTGCTTGAAAAGAAAGAAACCGCCCATTTCATCAGTAATAAACTCTATAAATATTTGGTGAACGAAATACCCGATCCCGCGCATGTAAATGCAATGGCCGATGTTTTTTATAATTCAAATTACGAAATAAAGCCGCTTTTAGAATTTGTTTTTAATGCCGACTGGTTTTATGATGATAAAAACATAGGCAACCTCATCAAGTCCCCGGTTGAGCTGCTGGTGGGGCTGAACAGGCAGTTTACAATAAACTACCAGCACCCCGATATTTTATTCCAGTTTCAGCGGGCATTGGGGCAGGTATTGTTTAATCCGCCAAATGTGGCAGGATGGCCGGGTGGCAGGAACTGGATAGACAGTTCATCATTAATGTACCGCATAAAAATACCTTCAACCATATTAAACGGTGGGGTAATTGATTTTACTGGTAAAACCGACCCTGATGATGAGGCCTTTATGGCAACCATGCATAACCGGCAGGAAGCAGTAAGTACCCGCGTACAGGCCCAGCCCGACTGGAATAAATTTTTAACTGCTATACCGAAAGAACTGAATAAAACAAGTATTGCGCAGTTTATGTTAGAACCTAAGTTAAGCAATACATTAATAAATACGATCAATCAATCAACAGATATAAAGGCGATGGTTGTTGAGTTGGTTTCATCGCCCGAGTACCAGCTATGTTAGCCCCCCGACCCCCTAAAGGGGGAGTAACCGTGAAGGCGAAAATTAAACAGTAATGAATTGACGTGATGTTAGGTTTATAGAATATAAAGCAAAATTGTCATGGACGAAAATAAAAAAATGCTGCTCAAAAACTCCCCCTTCAGTGGGTTGGGGGGCAAGAATAATTCAAAACACATAAAACATTTATATGCCAGGGCAGGCTTCGGCATTCGTTTTGAAGATTTGCACGACCAGGCAAACCAGTCGATAAAAAAGACAGTAAAAAAACTTTTTAAGGCTTCTGAGCAAATAGA
>CAISKH010000083.1 GCA_903885865.1 uncultured Mucilaginibacter sp. | reverse complement strand
TTTAATGCCCTCGCTTACTTCCAATAATTTTAAGGTCGACGCGTCCTTGGTTACCAGCAAGTTACGGAAATGTTCAGACAGGCCCGATATAAAGTGCGCGCCATCAAAACCATTGCTTAGTATCTCATCAAAAAACAATAGCGTTTGGGCGGTATTTTCTGTGAGCAGGCTATCGGTTATATTAAAATAATAATCGTAATCAAGTATGTTCAGGTTATCAATTACCGAGCGATAAGTTACGTTAGCGTCTGAAAAGCTAACGATCTGATCGAACATAGACAAGGCATCCCGCAATCCCCCATCCGCTTTTTGCGCAATGATGTGCAGGCCGTCGGCTTCATATTTAATACCTTCCTTTTGCGCTATTGCTGCCAGGTGATGGGCCATATCGTCAACGCCTATGCGGTTAAAATCAAATATCTGGCAGCGCGAAAGTTTGGTAGGCAGTATTTTATGCTTTTCGGTGGTGGCTAATATAAAAATGGCATAGTGCGGTGGTTCTTCCAGCGTTTTTAAAAAAGCGTTAAAAGCCGCTTGCGACAGCATGTGCACTTCATCAATAATATAAACCTTATAACGGGCGCCCTGCGGCGGTATGCGTACCTGCTCTATCAGGCTCCGGATATCATCAACGGAGTTGTTTGAAGCCGCGTCCAACTCATGCACATTAAAGGAGTTTCCGTTTTGGAACGACAGGCAGGTACTGCAAACACCACAGGCTTCGCCGTTGGGCTGCAGGTTTTCGCAATTAATAGTTTTTGCCAGTATACGCGCGCAGGTAGTTTTACCCACCCCCCGCGGCCCACAGAACAAAAACGCCTGCGCCAGCTGGTTATTTTTAATAGCGTTTTTTAACGTATTAGTTATATGTTGCTGACCAACAACGGTTTCGAAAGTAGCCGGGCGGTATTTGCGTGCCGAAACGATAAAATTATCCACAGCTACTAAGTTAGCAAGAAATTGGTTTACCTGAAAGTGTCAAAAAAGGATTGTTGATAATTTGGAAATTATTGCAAATCATCATCCGGGAAATGATCGTCATCATCCGGGGCAGGCTCACCTAAATCATCATCAACCTGTATTTCATGCAGGTCATCTAAATCTCCGGCTTCGTCATCAAATTCTTCGTCTTCCTCGTCATCCCAGTCGCCATCAGCGGGTTCATCATCTTCATCGGGGTGTTGAAAATAGATAGTATCATACAAAAAATTTAAATTACTTGCTGTTTGATTTTCACGATTGAGAAGCATGGCACGAAACGTTTTATTATATACTAAGACAAATATACAAACGCTATGTTTTATATAATTTTTAAACAATAGCGGATATTAATTATTCTAAAAAACTCATATCCTCGTCCGTGAGCCTTATGGCAGCCGCTTTTAAATTTTCGTCGAAATGTTTTAATGACGAGGTGCCGGGTATAGGCAATATCCATGGCGAACGGTGCAGTAACCAGGCTATATTTACCTGCGCTTCGGTAACTTTATATTTTTTTGCTATTACAGCTATACGGCCATCCTTTTTTGGCATGGATAGTAGCAGTGAAAAATACGGTATAAGCGGTATTTCATTTTTTTCGCATAGATCTAATACCTCTTCCCCGCCACAGGTCTGGCCGCCATGTTGCAGTGCAATACTACTGCGCTGCGCATGCCCGTACATGTTTTCAACGGTAGCTATTTTACCCATGGTCATGGCAGTCTCCAGTTCATTACGACTTACATTGCTTACACCGATATGCAAAATCTTGCCTTCTTTCTGCATCTCGAACATAGCATCCATCGATTCTTTAAACGGAGCGCCATGGCCCGCTATCGCCCTGAAATGTACCAGTGTTATCTGTTCCAGTTTAAGGGTACGCAGATTATTGTCGATACTGCTCCGTAAATTTTCGGGCCTGTTATAGGGTATCCAGCTTTTGTCCGGCTTGCGGGCACCGCCAACTTTGGTACAAATTACGAGGTCGGCGGGATACGGGTATAGGGCTTCACAGATCAAGCGATTGGTTACATCTTCGCCATAATAATCTGCGGTGTCTAAAAAATTAACGCCGCTGCTTACTGCCCGTTTTAATATTTGTAAAGCTTCGGGGCGGTTTGGAGGTTCGCCGTATATGCCCTCGCCGGTTAAACGCATGGTGCCGTAGCCGGGGCGGTTAACCGTTATGGGATTTTTGCTGTTAGCGGCTATAATTATTGTACTGTTCATTGAAGGTAAAATGCTTATCTCAAAAGTATATATAAATAACAGTATTTTCCGTTTGAAAAATCAAAATATCTTGCTACATTTGCACCCCGAATTATCGGGTAATTAATTAAAAATCAAGTATAATAAATGCAACAGTACGAAATCGTGATCATTCTAACCCCGTTGCTATCAGTGGAAACTGCTAAGGAGGCCATAGCCAAATACAGCAAAACCTTAACTGATGGCGGAGCCGAAATTGTCCAGGAGGATAATTGGGGTTTGAGAAAACTAGCGTACCCTATTCAGAAAAAGACTACAGGGTACTATCACTTAACTGAATTTAAGGCTCCGGGTGATTTAATTAACAAATTGGAGGTAGAGTTAAGGCGCGATGAGCGTGTTTTGCGTTTCCTAACCATTTCTTTGGATAAACATGCCGTTGCTTACAACGACAAAAAACGCAGCGGTGCCTTTAACAAGAAACCCGCAGCTAAAGTGGAGGAGGCAGCAAACTAATGGCTAACGAGCAAATTAAATACGTTACTGCCCCCAAAGTGGAGGATAACCGTAAAAAATACTGCCGTTTTAAAAAGAATGGTATAAAGTATATTGATTACAAAGACGCTAACTTTTTATTAAAGTTTATTAATGACCAGGGTAAAGTATTGCCCCGCCGTTTAACCGGCACGTCGTTAAAGTTTCAGCGTAAAGTGGCACAAGCTGTTAAACGTGCGCGCCATATTGGTTTATTACCTTATGTTACAGACTCATTAAAATAATCGGGAGGTAAGAAAACATGGAAGTTATTTTAAAACAAGACATAAAAAACCTGGGCGATAAAGACGATGTGGTAACCGTTAAACCCGGTTATGGCCGCAACTATCTTTTTCCGAAAGGTTATGCCATACTGGCTACTGAATCTGCACGTAAAGTTTTAGCTGAAAACCTGAAACAAGCAGCGTTTAAACAAGAAAAAATTCGCAAGGATGCCGATGCTATCGCTGCCCGTTTAGAAGGCGTGAAACTAACTATAGGCGCCAAAGCAGGCGAAACCGGTAAAATTTTCGGCGCCATCAACACTATACAGGTTGCTGACGCGTTGAAAAGAGAAGGTTTTGACGTTGACCGTCGCCGTATCACTTTTGACCAGGAGCCAAAATTTGTTGGTGATTACACCGCAATTATTAACCTGCACAAAGAAGTTAAGGTACAGGTTCCTTTTTCGGTAGTAGCAGAGTAATTTGATTTCGGAATTCGTCCCGATAACTATCGGGATCGAATGCGGAATTTTAATAAGAATTTTAAAGGTGTTTAGTGCAAGCTAAACACCTTTTTTAGTTACTAAAAAAATCAGTTTCGTACAGAAGGAACAAGGATTCGTGAAATTCGCGCTAATTAATTCGTGAAATTCGTGCTAATTAAGATATTTTAGTTGCGTGAAAGGTTTCTGGAAACTCATTTGGCGCTTTGTTAAACTGTTCGTGATATTATTTATCGGGATAACTGTTTTATGGGTGATCATATACCGTTTTGTTAACCCGCCTGTTACCTGGCTGATGCTAAGCCGGGGTTTTGAACAAAAAGCAGCAGGCAAACCCTGGAAGATAGACAAACAATGGCGCGACTTTGACGATATTGCCGACCCCATGAAACGCGCCGCCGTAGCCGCCGAGGATCAAACCTTTTTAGACCATTTCGGTTTTGATTTTAAGGCGATGGAACGAGCCATTGATAAAAATGAGCATTCGCACAAGCTGATAGGCGGTAGCACCATATCGCAGCAAACCGCCAAAAATGTTTTTTTATGGCCGGGGAGGTCATACATCCGCAAAGGGTTTGAAGCTTATTTTACATTGCTGATAGAAATATTCTGGAGCAAAAAACGCATTATGGAGGTTTACCTAAACGTAATTGAAATGGGCGACGGCATATATGGCGTTCAGGCTGCTTCGCAAGCCTATTTTCATAAAGACGCCTTTGATTTGTCCAAAAAACAAGCCGCAGCCATAGCTTCCATTTTTCCCGATCCGCTAAAATGGTCGCCCACTGATCCGAGCGACTATGTAAAGCACCGCCAATATTTGATTATGAAAAACATGCGTAGATTGGGGCCGCTGGATTTTTAACCCCCTAACCCCCTGAAGGGGGAACAATAGTTGCAGAACTAACTTGATAACTACTTATCCAATCTTTCACAAATTTCCCCTATCGATTTACTTATTGGTTTAAACACTATATCAACTGCTCCCTTAATCTTACTATTATCAAAATCACGGATTTGTGTAGCGGCCTGCGCGGAAACCTTATCCAATACCTGGGGCTTGCCGGTTATAAAGCCAATAACTGCCGCCCCGCGCCATGCCAGTTCCATCATCCAGGGCTGGGCTAATATTGCAGGTGGGATTATATTAAAGCCTTTTGCTATTTCGGCGGTAATTTGCTTGTAACTGCGGTTTTCGGCGCTTATAATATAACGCTCTTCGGTACTATTGCTTTCCATTAATGCTATCATACATTTGGCTACATCCTCCACATCAACAAACCCGGCCCCACCCGAAGTGTAAAACTTCAACCCTTTACGAACAGTTTCAAATAGCTGCCCGCTGCCTTCAATGCCAGCGTTAGCGCCTATAATTATTACCGGGTTAACAATTACCGCGTTCAATCCCTCGGCAATACCACGCCACACTTCCATTTCGCTTTCCAGCTTTGATATGGCATAACCGTCATCTTCGGTTGTTACATCCAGGAAATGGTTCTCGGTTGTCAGTTCGCCGGGCTTTGCCTGGCCTATGGCCGCCACCGAACTTACGTGTACCAGCCTTATATTCTTATCCAAACATAGGTTAACCAAATTAGCCATCCCCGTAACATTGGTCCGTATCATCGGCTTTTTATCAGCCTGTTTTAGTGATACCCATGCAGCGCAATTATAAACTTTGGTTACATCTTTCAACGCATCTTCGAGGGCGAAAACATCCATTATATCTGCCTCAACCCATTCTATTTGAGGATAAGGAACTAATATAAACGGAATAACAGAAGTGGCACGTTTGGTGCAGCGGATACGTTCACCCTTTTCAACCAATTGCTTTGCCAGTTCTGAACCTAAAAAACCTGTAGCACCTGTAACCAGTATCATTATTTGATGTGCAGATATGAAGATGTGCAAAGGTGCAGATTTTTTGATTAACTAAAATTAAAAAACCATCTGCACATCCGCATACTTGCACATCCGCACATCTATCTGCATATTTGCATATCCCTGCCTGCGGTAGGCAGGCGCATATTTGCACATTCACGCCCATGTCCTTATCTGATTTTTTTACACCTGTCGATCTACAAAACATTATTCCCGAAAATGGCTATTACAGCAGCCAGGTAGGCAGTAAGATAGCGCAATTCGATGTGGCTTTTCCGGACCTTGAGGAAACAGATATAGCAATAATAGGGGTCCAGGAGGATAGGAATGCCATAAATAACCCGGGTTGCGCTTTGGCGCCCGATCATGTACGCGAAAAACTGTACCTGTTAAACGAAGGTGCCTATACCACCAAAATTGCCGACCTGGGTAACATACACCGTGGCGAAACCGTTACCGATACCTATTTCGCGCTTAAAACGGTAGTTGCCGAATTGATCAAAAAGGACATTATACCTGTAATAATCGGCGGTGGCCAGGACCTTACTTATGCACAGTACCTGGGCTATGAAACTTTAGAAAAAAAGGTTGATCTCGTCGTTATTGATTCGCATTTTGACCTGGATGATGACGCGCGACCGGATAGTTTGGAAACAACTTCAGCATCCTATTTGAATAAAATATTTCTGCATGAGCCCAACTACCTGTTCAATTACAGCAACCTTGGTTATCAAACTTTTTTTGCCAGCCAGGATAGCTTGCGGGTAATGGAAAAGCTTTATTTTGATGTACATCGCCTGGGCGAGTTTAGCGGCGATATAACCGTTGCCGAACCGATTATCCGTAATGCCGGCATGGTCAGCTTTGATATTCGGGCCATACGCTCGTCAGATGCGATGGGCAACGCCAACGCTACTCCTAACGGTTTTTATGGCGAGGAAGCCTGTCAAATATGTCGCTACGCGGGGTTTAATGATAAGCTAACCTCCATCGGCTTTTACGAATTTAACCCGGCTCACGACAGCAACGGGCAAACCGCCATGCTGCTATCGCAAATGATATGGTATTTTATTGACGGTTTTTATAACCGCAAAAAAGAATTCCCGCTTAACCCCAAATCGCAATACCTTATTTATAAAACCAACCTGAAACATGACGGGCATGAACTGGTATTTGTAAAAAGCAAAAAATCAGACCGTTGGTGGATGCAGGTGGCCTACCCTACCGGCGGCTCGCGTAACGAGCGTTTTCATCTGATACCGTGCCGGTATGATGATTACAAAACCGCGGTAGCCGGCGAAATGCCCGATCTTTGGTGGCGCACTTATCAAAAATTAACCTGAAAGGCAATCACAACTGTTATTATGCGTTAATCAACCATACATCAGTACTTATTTATTCATGAAGAAACTATTCATTTTTATAATCACCTTGCTGCCTTCGTTGGTATTTGCGCAGGCCCTTACACAAACTTTTACAATAAACAGCCAAATAGGTAACCTGAACGCACCTGCCAGGGCATACCTGCTGTACCAGTTAGGCGCCAACAGGGTTGTTGATTCTGCAATGATAGTTAACGGAAAATTTACCATTACAGGCGAATTGCTGGAGCCAGGAAATGCTTACCTGGTTATTGCTCATAAAGGAGAGGGCCTGGCGAAATTGGAAAAACTGACTGACGTATTGGGTTTTTTATTGGATAAAGGCACTATTTCAGTAACCACAGGCAGAGATTCTGTTATTAATGCTAAAGTTACCGGCTCGGTAATAAACGAGGAAAGCAGGGACCTCACCCTAGAATTAAAACCGGTTAATGAAGAAGCCGCGAAACTGAATAAAGAGAAAAATGAAACTCCGCAGAGTAAGCAAAACACAGCAGAGTTCACACATGCTATGAATGTAAAATTTAAAGCCTTACAGGAAAAGCAAAGATCAATTCTGACAAGCTTCGTGGTGC
>CAISKH010000082.1 GCA_903885865.1 uncultured Mucilaginibacter sp. | reverse complement strand
CCAAATAAAATACACCCAGGTATATATTTGCTTCTGCGAGGTAATACAGCCAGTTCATTGTTGTTTGGTTATTAGGTTATCTATCAGTTTGGTTAGTTCGTCCAGTTCCTTTAGGCTTAATTTCTTCTCGTTGGCTATAAAGGATACCAGGCTCTCGTACGAGTTGCTGAAATAATTGCTCATCATTTTATCAAAAGTGAATTTGCGGTACGCCGCCTCGCTGATGAGCGGGAAATAAACATGCGAGTTGCCGTAGGCCTTATGGCCTATAAACCCCTTCCCTTCCAGTACCCTTACCACAGTTGATACGGTATTGTAGGCTGGTTTTGGGTCGGGCATTTTTTCGATAATATCCTTTACTATGGCTTCATTTAATTGCCATAATAGCTGCATTACCTGTTCTTCTGCTTTGGTTAATTCTTTTATCTTCATAGCAAACTATTTTTGTAGTTGGGTAAAGGTAGAACTATTTTTGTAGTTTGCAAACTATTTTTATAGTTTTTTTAGGCCCCCTCTAAATCTCCCCCGGTAGGGGAGACTTGCCCCGCGCTCAACGCCTTACTTACCAACCTGGGAGGAACATTTATTCTTAGCCTAATTTAAAGTCTCCCCTACCGGGGGAGACTTGCCCGGCGCTCAACGCCTTACTTACCAACCTGGGAGGAACATTTATTCTTAGCCTAATTTAAAGTCTCCCCTACCGGGGGAGATTTAGAGGGGGCTAAATAAACATTTTTAATACTAAAAATAATAGCAAATATTTTTTACTTTAGCTGCTTCTGAAAACTATATGTCGCAATTACACCAAATCGCATTAACGTATGTAAAAAACATCGGCCCAACATTAGGAAGGCTATTGGTTAATCATTTTGGCGGCGCCGAGGCGGTATTTAACGCGCCCAAACATAAATTGCTTGATGTGCCCGGTATTGCCGAGAAAACTTTTAACAGCCTCAATTTTAAGGAGGCCCTGCAACAAGCGGCAGACGAAATTAAGTTTGTGGAGAAAAACGGCATCGACGTTATTTTTTTTACCGATAGCCGCTACCCCAAACGCCTGAAAAACTGCATTGATGCCCCTATCCTGCTATATAGTAAAGGCAATGCCAACCTGAACGCCCGTCGCGTTATCAGCATTGTAGGTACGCGCAACGCTACCGATTACGGCAGGCAGCTATGCGCCCAATTAGTTGAGGAGCTACAGCCCTACGGGGTGTTGGTAATAAGCGGCCTTGCCCTTGGTATTGATGTGGCAGCGCATAGGGAATGTTTAAAAAATAAGGTAGCCACGGTGGGTATCCTGGGCCATGGGCTCGACCGCATATATCCCTCACAAAACCGGGTAACTGCGGATAAGATGCTGGAGAATGGTGGCCTCTTAAGCGAATATCCGTCAAACACTAAACCTGACCGCGAGAACTTCCCGCAGCGTAACCGCATAGTTGCCGGTATGGCCGACGCGGTTATTGTAATCGAGGCCAGCATAAAAGGCGGCGCGCTGATAACGGCCGAAATAGCCAACTCGTATAACCGGGATGTATTCGCGTTTCCGGGGAGGGTGGATGATGAGTATTCGGAAGGATGCAACTTTTTGATCCGCAATAATAAAGCCGCCCTGCTTACCTGCGTTGCCGACCTGGCTTACAGCCTGGGATGGGAAAAGCCTGATGATGCCAAACCTGTTGAACAATTTATGCTGCCCCTTGATCTTTCGGCAGATGAACAAACTATATTCGAAATTATCCGGGAGCATAAAGCACCCCTGGCTATTGATGACCTCACCATTAAAACCAATATGCCCATGAGCCAGCTGGCCATGAACTTGCTGAATATGGAAATGAAGGGTTTTATACGATCATTACCGGGGAAGATGTACCGGGTGAGTTAGTTAAAACAATAGCGACGGGTTTAAACCCCATCGCTATTGTTGGTCATGCTCTTTGGTCATGCTCTTCTTATCAAACCTAAAATTAAAGCTATAACTGCTATAACCAATAATATGTGAATTATCCCTCCTGCAGAATAAAAGAAAAATCCAAATGCCCATCCTATTATAAGGATAACAGCGACGATGTACAATAAGCCTCTCATTTTTTTATGTTTAAGTGTTATAATATTTTGATAATAACCAAAACCATTCCAAAAAGGGGTTAAACAAAAAACCCCGTCCGGATAGGTTCGGGACGGGGTTTTTTATTTAATTGCGGGAATACTTAATATTCGTCTTCGTTAAAAAAGAAGTCATCTTTTGTAGGGTAATCAGGCCATATCTCCTCAATATTTTCATAAGGCTCGCCATCATCCTCTAACGCCTGCAGGTTCTCAATAACCTCAACAGGGGCTCCCGAACGTATCGCGTAGTCAATTAATTCGTCTTTGGTTGCGGGCCATGGCGCATCCTCCAGGTGAGATGCTAATTCGAGTGTCCAGTACATATTTATCCTATATTTTAGTTTAATTAGTTAATTTACATTTTCGCAAAAGTATAATATTTTTATATTGATTATCAATATATTTTTCAAATTTTTTCACAATCTCGGTATCCATTGATTTTCAGGTATTTGGCTATCATTTCCCAATTTTCTCGCCAAAGTGAACAGGTAATCGCTTAGGCGGTTCAGGTATATTATTACCTTTTCATCCACCATGCTTTCTTCGGCAAGATGAACGGTAAGGCGCTCTGCCCTGCGGCACACACAACGCGCTATATGGCACCAGGATATGCTGTTGCTGCCGCCGGGTAAAATAAAATGCTTTAACTCCGGCAATTGCGCAGTCATTTTGTCCATTTCTCTTTCCAGTAAGTCGATGTCGGCCAAATGCAAATCAGGTATAATCATCTTTGACTTTTCAGGATCAGCAGCCAGCGATGAGCCAATGGTGAACAGCCTGTCCTGTATTTGTTTTAAAAAGTCTTTATCATGTGTTGTAATATCCTGGTCGCGTATTAACCCTATCCAGCTATTCAGCTCATCCACGGTTCCGTAGCTCTCAATACGCAAATGATATTTGGGTACGCGCGTACCGCCAATTAACGAGGTAAAACCTTTATCGCCTGTTTTGGTATATATCTTCATACGGGTTTAAAAATATTGATTTAAACATAGTTAAATATTACTCAATATTTATGAGTTACTTTAAACTTGATTTTTATATTTATCGGGCAAATAATACAAATCACTTAATATATACCCTGTGAAACCGCTCCTGTTATCCATAAGATCTTTATTAATGCTTGTAATAGCAGTGTTATCGCTTGGTTTTAAATGCGGTAAGGTATCAAACCCCGCTATCGCTATACCAAAACCTGCGGTTGCATTTAATTTAATTACCGAAAGGCAATTTAATGATCTTTTCCCTCAGCGCGATAAATTTTATACGTACAACTCTTTTATGCAGGCCATAAAAGAGTTGGGTTTGATAACCGTTAACATATCCCGCAGGGCAGCATCTGTTTACCAATTTATACGTACGGATAAAAGTACCGGGAAATCAGCCATAGTGCGGCAAGATGCCGATTGGGACGAAGCCTGGGCAAAAGCAAAGCCTGATAGTACTTATACCATTGACTACGGAAATTTTTGTACCGAAAGCGATGCCCTGACTAATAAAAAAGAACTGGCCGCGTTTTTCGCCCACATTGCCCACGAAACGCGGCATGGCGAAGATGGTACCTATACGGATGGACTGATGTTCACCCACGAAAGCAACACTTCGCTAATTTATGTTAACCCTAATGCCGACTACCCCGCCGTTAAGGGCAAAAAATACTATGGCCGCGGACCCATGCAGTTAAGCTTTAATGGCAACTATGGCTATGCTTCTGATTGCATATTCGGCGACCATAAAATACTGCTGAATAACCCCGACCTGGTAGCTACCGACCCGGTTGTAGCCTTTAAAACTGCCATCTATTTCTGGATGACGCCGCAAACGTATAAACCATCGGCGCATAATGTAATGACAGGCAAATGGAAACCCGGTGCCGCCGATAAAGCGGCGGGCCGTACGCCGGGTTTTGGCATGACCATCAATATAGTTAACGGCGCGCTTGAATGTAATAAAGGCGATAACAATTTCGGTATGGCTGACCGTATAGCCTTTTATCAATATTTTTTAAAGAAATTAGGTGTGAGCGACCCCAATTGTGCCTGCAGTTGCGGGAAGATGAAAGCGTACGCATATTAATGAGTGATTGATGGAATGAGCGATTGATGGAATAGCTGCAAATAGAAATCTTAAAATCCTTTGATCCTGCAAAT
>CAISKH010000081.1 GCA_903885865.1 uncultured Mucilaginibacter sp. | reverse complement strand
TAAAACTGCCAACCATTAACCCGGCCAGGTTTTTTAACTTCCCGGCACGGCAAAGTGTGCGTAGCATACGATCGATGGCGTACAGGTATTCTCCCACATCTTCAATAAACAATATTTTGCCTTCATAATCAAAATCAGAAACCGACCCGAGCGAAGCGATGAGCAGGCTCAAATTTCCACCAATTAAAACACCGGTGCACTCCCCGGCGCGGTTTGGGCTATGCGAATTAAAAACATAGGTTATTTCATAGCCAAATAAAGCTTTTTTAAGCGTTTCAAGCGACGTCGCCGAAGCATCGGGAATGTTTACCGGCATTTGCCCGTGAATGGTTTGAACGTTATAATTGCTATATAAATGGGCATGTAATAAGGTGATGTCGCTAAAACCCACCAACCACTTGGGGTTTTGTGCAAAACGGCTGAAATCAACCTTATCTATCATGCGGATGGTTCCATAACCGCCACGGGCGGCTATAATGGCCTTAACGCTGTCATCGTCAATTAAGCGTTGCATATCGCGGGCCCGCAGCTCATCATCCCCGGCGAATTGATGAAAGGACGCCCCGGCAGTTTCGCCCAAAACAACCTCCAGGCCCCACGATCGCAGCAGGGCAATAGCATCCGTCATGAGTGCGGGCAGCTTTTTTGCCGGGCAGGTTATGGCGATCTTGTCGCCCTCTTTTAAATAAGGGGGCTGTAGTCCGGAAGTCGGCAAGTACGGAAGTCCGGAAGATGAGGGGGCCTTATGCATATCCAATATTAAAAAAACTTTCTGACTTTCCGTCTTTCTGACTTTCCGTCTTTCTGCCCAAATAACTTATCTTTGCCAATCTATATGTCACAACTCGATAAATTTAAACGATACACCATTACATCGGCCCTGCCTTATGCCAACGGCCCCCTGCATATTGGCCATTTAGCCGGCGCCTATTTACCTGCCGATATATTCGTACGCTATTTGCGCCTTAAAAAAAAAGAAGTGGTTTACATCTGCGGATCAGACGAGCATGGCGCAGCCATCACTATTAAAGCTAAGAAAGAAAATACAACTCCCCAGGCTATTATTGATCAGTACCATAACCAGATAAAAAGCAGTTTTGAGGAGTTTGGCATAGCGTTCGATATTTATCATCGCACCTCTTCGGCTATACACCATGATCTTTCGCAGGAATTTTTCCTGAATTTGTATGAAAAGGATGAGTTCATTGAGAAATTTTCGGAGCAGTATTATGACGAAGATTATCAGCAATTTTTGGCCGACAGATATATAGTGGGCACCTGCCCCAATTGCCATAACGAAAACGCCTACGGCGACCAGTGCGAAAGATGCGGAACCTCGTTAAACCCGACGGATCTGATCAACCCCATATCAACACTAAGCGGCAAACCGCCTGTTTTACGTCCTACCAAGCATTGGTATTTACCGTTGGACAAGTACCAGCCCTGGCTGGAGCAATGGATTGACGAAAAGGAGGGAAGCTGGAAGGTAAATGTATTTGGCCAATGCAAATCATGGCTTAAATCCGGTTTACAACCACGGTCAATGACCCGCGACTTGGATTGGGGCATTGACGTACCGCTGGAAGAAGCAAAAGGCAAAAAACTATACGTGTGGATGGACGCGCCGATAGGTTATATATCGGCCACCAAGCAATGGGCAATTGATAAGGGCAAGGATTGGCAACTGTATTGGAAAAAACAAGCCAACGAAGCGGATGATGCCTGCCTGCTGCATTTTATTGGTAAGGATAATATAGTGTTC
>CAISKH010000080.1 GCA_903885865.1 uncultured Mucilaginibacter sp. | reverse complement strand
GTCCACCTGGTCCACCTGGTCCACCTGGTCCACCTGGTCCACCTGGTCCACCTGGTCCACCTGGTCCACCTGGTCCACCTGGTCCACCTGGTCCACCTGGAGAAAAATACGCTAAAATTACCCTTCTCCCCGATTAATCACTAATACCGATTGCATCTTTTTACCATCTTTCGGACTTTCCGACTTCCCGTCTTTCGGACCTATCTAATCGTCTTCCTTCTATTCCTGGCATAATCCTCAAAAATATATTCACCCAAATTATTTAGCAAGCTGTAAAAAGCTTTGCCGCCGTTGGTCTCGGTAAATTTACGTACAAATTGCTGCAGGTAGGGGTCTTTCGCTATCATAAAAGTGGTTATAGGTATTTTTAACCGTTTGCATTGCGCGGCCATGTTCAGGGTTTTGTTAACCACCTTACGATCAAGCCCGATGCTGTTTTTATAATATTTGGTCCCTTCTTTTAAGCAAGTGGGTTTGCCGTCGGTTATCATAAATATTTGCTTGTTATGCGTTTTACGGCGGCGCAGCAAATCGTTAGCCAGCTCCAAACCCGCGTAGGTATTGGTATGGTAAGGGCCAACCTGTAAATAAGGCAGATCATGCAGGGTAATGGGCCAGGCATCATTACCGAACACTACAATATCCAGCGTATCTTTAGGGTATTTGGTGCGGATCAGCTCGGCCAGCGCCATTGCTACTTTTTTGGCCGGGGTTATCCTGTCCTCGCCGTACAGTATCATGGAGTGCGATATATCTATCATCAGCACGGTAGAGGTGAGGGTTTTATAATCCATTTCCTCCACTTCCAGGTCGCGTTCGGTCATCATAAAATCGCCAATACCGTGGTTAACCTGCGCGTTGTGGATAGATTGGGTCATATCTATCTGGTCCAAACTATCGCCAAACTCAAATTCGCGGCGCTCGGCATTTTTTTCATCGCCCTGGCCCGATTGGGGCGTGCGGTGATTGCCTTTACCCGATTTTTTTAATTTGCCGAATATCTCCTCCAATGCCGACTGCCTGATACTTTGCTCCATCTTAGCAGTGATGTTAAAGTTGCCGTTTTGCTTATCCTCGTCCAGGTAACCTTTTTGTTTCAGTTCGTCAATAAAATCGCCCATTCCATACTCATCATTGGTGAGGTTGTATTGCTTGTCGAGTTCGTTCAACCAGGCCAACGCCTCACCGGCATCGCCCGAAGTATAGTTGAGCAATTCCAGGAATAATTTTAATAATTCTTCAAATCCGCCTTTCGGAATTTGGTTGGGTGTAAACTTCGTAAATCCGTAACCACGCATATTTTGCCTTTCAGATATAAATTAACGGATTATTTTATTTAAAAGTTTTATAAAGTGGAATTGTTAGCTGGGTATGACAAATTGAGTGAATGGTGAGTTGTGAGTGGTTTGTTAAGCAGTGGCCTGTGCTTCGGGTTCCCCTCTCTATTATAGAGAGGGGCGGGGGTGAGTCGAACGCGCGCCGGTTACTCACCCCGACATCGCTACGCTCGTCGACCCTCTTCGGCAAGCCGGAAAGAGGGTTTTTTAGAAGGGTAAATGTGCGGGATTTTAAAATTGTTTTATACATTTATCCTATGTATAACGATCTCCCATTAATTAACAACGAAGCCATCCACAATTTTGAATTATTTGTTGATGGCCACCGCGCCTTTATTGATTATAAGCAACATGGCGATAAAGTATTTTTAATACATACCGAAGTGCCGGTTGAGCTGGAGGGCAAGGGCGTTGCCTCGGCATTGGTTGAAAAAACCTTTAAATATTTAGAGGAGCATCACCTCAAAATGGTGCCGTACTGCGAGTATATCAAGGTGTTTTTAAAGCGGCACCCGGAGTGGGAGCGATTAGTGGCATAACCCTCAATCAAATTTATACAACTTAACCTTTAATATTCCCGGTCCGGGGTTTTCAAAGCGAACCACGGTTCCGGTTTGGTTCCGGTTAGTTTGCTCTGTCATAGCATAGCTTTGCGAAATATTATCGCCGTTTAGCCGGCGGCCGGGTTTCCATTTGCCGTTTTCATACACCCCTTCCCATAAAGAAGCGATACCTGCCATTTGTGGGCCGGGCGCTGCCGGTGCGAAAGTGGCCTCCAGGTTTACGCCCGAAAAAATAAATTCGTCAGGCGCCGAATTAATAATTATGCCGTAGGATGAGGTTGGCAAAGACCGTTCATAACCCATTTTTTTGCGCCGGGTGCGTAATTCTATAGTGTACCCGCCCCTGGTTATGGTTTGTATGGGATTGGCCCTGGTTATTGTGACAGCGGTAATAGTGCCTTTGCTTTGTGCCTCCAAAATAACAGGGGCAAAGCCGCCGAGTATTTTATAGGCCCTGGGTATAGGACCGTTAACCGGATCGGCAACACGCTCTTCGATAGCGAATGGGGAGTAGCCAATGGCATTATGCGCCCCAATGGCATAATACGCATTAGATGCCCCTGCCGAATCGGCCGCGCATTCGGGGATGAACAGCGGGTTCCAGTTATGATGGAACAGCGGGATTATCCCCTTAAAATCGGGTTGGTAAATATCGGGCGAAAAAATATCGATTTTGGGCGCACCTATCCGCCATATATCATGCATATAGGCAACCGGACCGCCGCGCGGGTAAACAGGGCTTATCCAGGCGTTTACGTACATGGGTATATTGTATTCGGCTTTGCCCGCGGCTGTTACAGCGTTTACATATTTGGCATAATGCCAGGCCATAAATACCTCATCGCCGAATGGGCTTTTGCCAAAAACATCTTCCCACGTGCCCGAAGTTTTTGAGCCCGCCTTTTCCCAGGCCTGTTTAAATTCGGGCTGTAATTCGGTTTGATATTTTTGCAGGCCGGCCATTAATTCTGCCGGAACCTGTTTGGCGAAATTGGCGTTTGCCACATCCGACCGGTCGCGGTCATCGCCGTGTATACCTGCCTCGTTTTCCACCTGTATCATAATAACCGTACGTTCTTTGGAGTCAATGGCTTTAATATGTTTCATCAGCGCGGCAAACGCGGTCGCGTCGGCCTTTAAGTTTTCGGCTGCAAATACGTTAAGCGTTTCGGTGCTTTTGCCGTTGTTCATTTTTACCCTGGGGAAACGCACCTCATCTTTCTTTACCCACTCGGGCGCGTAATGCGACATCCCGTTCTTCCAGCTGCCGAACCAAAGAATAACCAGTTTCATTTTATTTTCGCGCGATTGTTTGATTAAGCCATCAACCAGTGTAAAATCAAATTTGCCTTCCTGCGGCTCCAGCAGGTCCCAGTTTACCGCGCCTAAAACGGTATTAAAATGCATGGCAGCTACTTTGGCCATTATTGGCCTTAAATATTCAAGGTTTGAGGTGTTTGAGTTATGCAGCTCGCCGCCCAATATCAAATAAGGTTTACCATCAACAATCAATTGGGTAACCTGCCCGCGTTTTTCGAGGTGGGGGATAGGCTTCGCAGGTTTTTGTTGCGCAAAAACGGAGGCGCTAAAAAATAAGCCTGTGATGGATAGGAACGTTGTTAGTTTCATTAAAGAAATTGGTTAATTTATATTGGTGTTATAAAGCTATGGTTTTTTACCAACTTTAAAATATCGGGTGATGCAATAACTAATTTACTTCAACAAGCTCCTTATCCCCTCATCATAAACCGGGTTGGCCCCACGTTTCCCCGCTACATAGGCCCCAACAGCGCACGCTTTTTCCAGCACTTCCTGCAAGGGTTGCTTGTTAAGCAGGCCATTAATAAAGGTTGCTAAAAACGAATCGCCGGCACCAACGGTATCTACCACCTCAACCTTAAAGCCGGGATGTTCATAAAACTCGTAATCGTGCCATACCATAGCGCCGTTTTCGCCGCGGGTTACGCAGATGGTTTGGGCATGGTATTTTTTGCGGAACTCATTTATTT
>CAISKH010000079.1 GCA_903885865.1 uncultured Mucilaginibacter sp. | reverse complement strand
TCGGCTTTTTCTAAAGGCCCGTTAGTAAAGTGGTTACCACCTGCTTTTGCCGGTACAGTTACCAAAACCGGTGGGTTTACATGGTTATTAAGCGAATCGGTAGGCGGGTTTAAGTGGCAGGTAGCATAACAGCTTTGCGAAGCAAAAAGTGCAACAGAGTTGTTAATGTTCCATTGAAAACCGAATTTATCTTCGTTAAACGGAACGGTTGTAATATTTCCGTTCACATCAAATGTGAAACCACTCGATTGCCTTGCCCACAATTTGGTGGTAGGGTTATAGGTTACCGGTGTGTTCAACACACTTTTATCAGGATCGCTCCACTCTACTAAAAAGTATATGTTATTAGCATCATACATTGAGCGCAGAGTTACATTATTAGTCCATCCTATGTAACCTTCAAAAGTTCCGCTACCAGGATTAGGTACGTTTGTAGTAACCTGTAATTTTGCCGCGTTGTTCCATATATCATCTATAACGCCATCTATCGTTGGCGCTGTGGTTGTTTTATAGGATGCTAAAACGGATGTGCTGGGTGCTACATTATTAAGAATAACCTGATCTTTTTTAGTACAACTTACTGTATACCCCATAATACAAACCATTGTTGATATTATCCAGAAGGTTCTGTTTAGTTTCATAATTGAAAATTTTTATTGTTGTTAATTTAATTTATTGTTTTCCGTGGGTAAAATTACCCGCATCTGCCTGTCTGGTAAATGATGGGTGTCATTATAAAAAGTGATGTAAATCAGGTTCGATTTTTAAAGAGAATATAGAGTTGAACGGGCAGAGAATTAAATTAAAGGATACGGTTTTTATTGTTTTAAAAATTCAACGATCTTTTCACGTTCTTTATCAGTCAATTGCGCGCGCGTTTGCATGTGCATGCCAACAATTTCCCATTGGTCGGGCGAAAATGTAGCCGGCGAAGGCATATTATGACACCTTTGGCAATTTTCGGCCCATAACTGGACTCCGCTTTTAGCGGCCACTTTTTTACTTACAAAGCAACCATTGATGGCAAAAAATAACAGGGTACCTATTAAGGATACCAATATACCTATGATGTTTTTTTGATTTAAAGTTTTCATATCCACGTTTTTATAATTGAATGGAAAATTGAATGTACCATGAATTGGAATTCGAAATCCCTGTATAGGGTACTATAGCCTGATTTACAGTGCTGCTGGTGTTAATTATTTCGCGTGAAACCTTTAATACAGTTCTCCAATTTATCCAATAGGCAACTCCTATGGTTGATTGGGTTTCATTTTGCCCCCATGCCGACATAACGGGGGTTATAGAACTTGCATAACGGTAAGCTATCTCAAAATTCTTTAATGTACTGTTCAAAAAAGCAGGCCTGACAGATATCTGGGCGAAGCCGGATGTGGAATGATTATTATAGCTATATAATTGGGTAGAATCATTCGGGTTTACATAATTCGCACGATCAACATTCATAATGTTATACTGTGCCTTAATATTTACTGAAAACGGTCTGATTGGTTGTATGAAATTCATGTCGAATGCGTACATATTCGCCCTGGTATTGGGGTATGCAGAACCTTCATCCCCAACTTTGCCTGTTAAAGCTGAAAACCCGAATTCGAGGGCTGAATTGGAAAGCGGGAGTATGCCTATCCGGCCTGAAAATGTTTTATTAATATTATTATCAGTAATGCCCGCTCCTTGTAATTCCCCATCAGGTAATAATTGCATCCCATTGAAAACACCCACATCGTAGCTCCATTTCATATCGCCCAACGGCAAGCCGCCCATAACTTCAAAACCATAATCGGCAGATACCGGGATATCTAACCCAATAGGATCGGTGGCTAATTTGTCTATCCATCCTGCAGCCAGACGTTTATTATATATTCCAAAAGGAATTACCATGTAACCCCCCCTGATGATAAGGCCCGGTGTGACAAAATATGATACATCGGCCCAGTTTACACTGAGCCCATCATTATTAAATGAAGGTTCAAACTCCATTAAAAATTTGTCTCCATGTTTCCAGAGCAGCATCGGGCTAAATTCATAGGTGTCGGCATTGCCGAAAGTGCTGCTCCGTTTTATTGTGCTGGCGCCACCTATTGTAGTAGTGGTCACATTAGTAACAAAACCAATGGTGGCCAGGCCTGCAACCATAAAATGGTCCTCGCCGCGTTTTTGAATAAAAGCTTGTTGTTCAAGTGCTGTAACCCGGTCATTTAGCGAATCCTGCGCGGTAGGGGCTTTTTGTGCAAACCCTGTTTCAACCATAAAGGTAAACAGCAACGTGGTAAGACCGATTGTTAAATTATTAAAAATTAACTTCATAATATCCCGGTTTTAAAATTCAATGGAATTTAATTTTTGCCCCGTTAGCAATTATTTCGTCTTACTAAGGCTGCGTATGTAATCAATAAGTTCCCACCGTTGGGTCTCTGTTAATATTTTTTTATACTGTGGCATTGGTGTCCTGCCTTCTGAAATTTTCCAAAAAAGCGCACCATCAGTTTCATTGTGCAAAGCAGCGGAAGTATGATCGGCAGGTTTTGGTGTTAATGAAGCAGCGGCGGGACCATCGCCCTTGCCTTTTTCGCCATGGCAAGGGGCACAATTTGTTATATACAGCGCTTTAGCTTCCTTTAGTATTGTGGGGGTGGAAGCAACTGGATTTATTACGGCTTTAGAAATATCAGGGGCAACCCATGTTTTAGTTTGCGCTTTTGCCGCATCGGCAATAAATACTGTTGTTAAAACTATAAGTACTGATAGTAATTTAGTTTTTTGAAATTTTAGTTTCATGATCTTTTAATTCTTAATGGATGTATGAACTGAAGTATCGTCATTGACGATTTCATATAAAGTTTGATCAAATTTTATAGGGTTACAATGTTGATAATCATTTATAAAAATGATATAAGTCATAATTTTAATCGAAGTATATGGTGTAATATATATTCTCAACAGGGTTAAATGTTTAACAGCCTTTACTCTTTTATATTTGTTTCGATTAAATTTGAGGTATTGCTTGCTGTATGCTAACTTTTATCACAATCATCTTATTTATTTCTTAAATGAAAGTGCGGAGGCATAGTGAAAGCAATTGATAAGGGGAATTGTTTCATGCCGTATAGAATATATATTTTAGAGGGTGTTAAAATACCGGCAGCGGCCTCTGCACATGTGAATGCGGAAAAACCAACATGGGCATACTTAAATACCCGGCAACTTTTTGGGTTACACTCGCCTCTAATATTTTCTGGAAAAAATTTCTTTTCCGGTGAATTAAAACGATCATGTCAATATCTGTATGGTCTGATAACCAGTCGAGCCCTTTTACAACACTTTTGCTTTTAATTTCCCGGTAATCAATTGCCGGATAGGTTAT